>JAXHTF010000024.1:0-5000 GCA_034211275.1 Acidobacteriota bacterium | reverse complement strand
TGGAAGCTGACCATGCGGAACGCATCGTTGTTGTCGAGGATCCAATCGAGAATCTGCGGAATCTGCTCCAGGTTGCCAAGATGCACGGTCACGGTGGTGGCCACGTGGAGGGTTCGTCCGGTAGCACGCCGCGTCTCCCGGATCAGGTGGGCGTAGGCATCCCGGATGGGGTGGAGCTCCTGCTCTTCGATGCCTCGGCGCCAGCCTCGCCGTCCGCGCTGTGTGGAGTCGACGTGGATGGAGAGCTTCTTGAGGCCGAAATCGGCCACCAGTCGCCGTAGATATTCAGGCTTCTCGAGGAGCCGCTGGCCGTGGGTCATGACCATCGGGTCGAGACCGATCTTGCGGGCATAGGCGACGTAGGTTCCAAGAGTCTCCACCGGTAGGAGGGTGACCTCGCCGGAGGTGATCTGGGCTTTGCCCTGGGGGCCGAGATAGGCACGAAGCGCATCTAGCTGCGCCCGGACCTTCGCCTCCTCGAGGGGTGTCGTGGCGTTGGCGGTCTTGCTCAGGTAGCAGCTGGTGCAGGCGAAGTCGCAGCGCTCCATCACGCCGTAGGTGGCACCACAGGAATGGTGGCCACGACCCATGGTTTGTTGGGACGTTCGCAGCCGCTCCGGCAGCAGAGCCCAACGAGCCTCGTTGAGTCGCCCGCGCTCGGCGGGTATGGGCTCCGCCAAGGCCGCCAGCCACCGCCGAACTCGGACTCCCGCACTCACGCTGCGGAGGCTCTCAGCAGCCTCAGCGCCGTCAGCGCTGAGCGTTGAGGCTTTTGTCATAGTCCAGAAACTCTACCCGAAAGTCTGCTGGAATCTTCTGGCCGTCCGGCCGATACCGATTGACGTAGGTGAGGAGGTTCGGCTCCTCCGATCCCTGGCCTCTCTCGTAGGAGAGGAAATCCTCCCGAAACCAATCGAAGATCTGGGAAAAGGCTACGGTTCTCGCCTTGACGTCTACCCTCACGTGCCGCGGGTCGGTGACGAACTCGGTCATGGCGGTGTCCAGCTGCTGGTCGAGCTCCGCGCCGAGGAAGGGCTGGCGGGGGAGTCGCGGGCAACCCCGGGAGGCGCAGTTGAGGGCGGCGTGGATTCGCGGATCCTGGAAGCCCTCTCGGATTACGTCGTCCTCGAAGTTCTTGAGGTTGGTGGTCCGACCCTCGACCTCCACATCCATGGCGAAGAAGAATCCGAATCCGGTGCCGGTCCATCCCCACACGGATTTCAGTCCTGGCCCCTTGGACAGCACGCCCTCGAAGACCAGCGCGTTGTAGGCGTTGATGTAGTAGGCCAGCTGATGGTCCCGATCCGGGAAGAGGTGCGGCGCGTTGGCGGGACCTCGTTGGTGGATCTGCTCCAAATAGGCCCGAAGCCGGTCGTCGGAATCTCGGAGCCCCGCGTAGTCCACCAGGCCCTGGTCGTCGACGAAGGCCTCCAGCACCTCTCCCCAAGCCTCATGGGAGAATCGTTGTTCCGGCTCGCCCCAGGCCGGTAGTGAACGGGAGCCGAAGACTAGCCCGAAGAGGGCGAGGAGCACCAAAACCCCCCGCCGCCGGCTTCTCGGCCAGGGTTCACAGAGCGGCTGGAGACGCAGGGGGACCATGAGGGGATCTCCTCGTAGTGGAATGTTGGAAACTCGGACGGTCGAAGCAGCCCGGATGTTCCGGGAAGCAGGTCTGCTTACCCTGTTTTCTACCCGATTCTACGGGTGGGAGAGTGGGGCGGATTGGCTCCGGAGAACCGGTTGGGCGGAGAGGTTGAGAGGAGGAGAGTATGGGTGAGTTGCTAGGGGCCATCGATCACATCACGGTTGCAGGAAGGGACTTGGGAGAGCTGAGGGAGCGCCTCGCCGGAGCGGGTCTCGCCACGGCCTACGGTGGAGCCCATTCCAATGGCATCACCCACATGGCGGTGACTCCCATGGCCGACGGCAGCTATCTGGAAGCCATCTCCACCCTCGAGCCCGGAGCGACCGATGCACCGCTCTGGGGACCTCAGATCGTCGCCGACGCAGGTGCCTGCGCTTGGGCCGTACGCTGCGACGATGTGCAGGCGGAGCTGGCTCGCCTCGACGCCCTTGGAATTCCCGTGCGCGGCCCCGAGCCCCTGGACCGCCATCGCCCGGACGGAGTTCACCTGCGCTGGCTGCTGGGGTTCGCCGGCGAGGGGCCACCGGGGAGCATGCTGCCTTTCTTGATCGAAGATCTCACGCGTCGGGAGCTACGCATCGAGGCTCCCGAGACGGACTGGGTACGGCCTACGGGACCGGCCCTCGCGGTCGCGGGAGTCGAGACGGTGGTGCTGGCGGTGCAGGATGCAGGACTGATCCTCGAGCAGCTAGGCCTGGCCTACGGCCTTCGGGAGGCGGCTCCCCGCCCTTGGCCGGAGCTCGATGCGGAGGTCAGAGAGCTTCCCGGCTCGCCGGTGGCCGTGGCAACCCCGGCGTCGAGGAACGGCTGGCTGGCCGGTCGGCTGGAGCGCTTCGGTCCTGCTCCGTGTGCCTTCGTGTTGGGAGCTACTGGAGCTGGCGAGCGGCGATGGCTGGCGCCGGAGCGCTTGGGGGATCTGCGGTTGGGGGTGACCAGCGCCGACCGAGGCCGCCCCTAGCTAGTCCGTTAGCTACCCGCGAACCGGTCCAACGCGAAGAGCCCGATGGGATGCTGGGTCTCCCCGGATTCCACCAGATCCGCGAGGATCTCCCCGATGAGTGGGGAAAACTTGAACCCATGGCCGGAGAAGCCGCCGGCGACGAGAACCTGGGCATGGTTCGGGTGGGGGCCGAGGAGGAAATGACCGTCGGGGGTGTTGGAGTAGAGGCAGACGGCTCCGCGCAGCACGCGGCCATCGAGGGTCTTCATGTGACGGCTGAGAAATTGGTGGAAGGCTTCGCCGTCCTTCTCGGTGAATTTGCGCTCCTCGGATTCCGCATCGGTCTGCGGGCCGTGGGTGTGGATGCCCACCTTGACGCCGCCCCGGAAGCCGTCCAGCGCCGGGAGGCCGTAGAAAATCGGTTCGCCCTCCGCCTCCCAGACCCAGGCGGGGAAGATGTCTGGGAGAAAGGGTGCCAGGGTCTTGCTTGGGGCCATCCAGGCGATCGTCTGGCGGGTGACCTGAATGGGTAGCTGGAGCTCCTGCGCGACGGAGCTCAACCAAGGTCCGGTGGAGAGCACCAGTCGACCCGCGGAGTAGGTGCCCTTGCCGGTGGTCACTCGGACGCCGTCGCTCTCGACTTCCCAGCTTTCCGCGGGTTCTTTGTACCGCAGCTCGGCACCGGCGCGGCGCGCCAGGCGCAAGTTGGCTCGGATCGCCTTCTCCGGATACACGACGCCACCGGCGGGTTCGAAGAGGCCCACGGTTCCACCGCCCGCCGGTCGGAAGGGAGAGAATCGTCGGTAAAGGTCCGCTCCCTCCAACAGCTCATACTCCAAGCCGTGCTCCTCGGCCGCCGCCCGGCTGCCGGCCACCACCTCGCAGTCCGGCTTTCCCACCATCAACGCCCCGGTGAGCCGCATCAGGTCCTGTCGCGAGTCTTTCTGCAACGCTTCCCACAGCTCGTAGGCGCGGAGCGCTAGGGGTACGTAGTCGGGATGCTCGAAGTAGGCCTGACGGATCACCCGGGAACCACCGTGGTGCGAGCCCTGGTCGTGGGGTGGCCGAAAGCGATCGATGCCGAGCACCTTCAGGCCTCGGCGGGCTAGGTGCAGGGCCGTCGCCGAGCCCATGGAACCGAGCCCCAAGACGATGGCGTCGTAGCTCTTCTTAGAGCTGTTCTGGCGGGCTTTCTTCGTTTTCGACGAGGTCTTCTTGGATGCAGTCTTTTCGGCCATGGAGGACAGCGGCTTTCTGCGCCGACGGCGCGGTCAATGCGGGAGACAGGCTATCAAGGATAGTAGCCGCTGATGGTCTTGGCCTCCAATCCGCTCGGCTTGGCCCGTACCTCGATGCTGCGGAAATCGCCGGAGTCGTCGGTGTTGGAGCTCTGGTAGGCCAGCAAGTATTGCGAGCGCAGATCCTGCTGCACGAGCTCGTAGATTTGGTCCAGCTGGGTGATGTCGCCGATGAAGAAGGCCCGGCCGCCGGTCTCGTCGGCCAGCTGTTGCAGGTTTCGCCGCGCTTCGAAGTCCCGTAGCTGGAGGCCGATGGGGTAGATGGTGATGCCGGCCCGGCGGGCGTATTCGAGGGTCTCGTCGAAGCCGAAGCGGCTGATCTCGTCCTTGCCGTCGGAGAGCAGCAGCAGAGCCCGCTGGCCCTTGATGCCGGTGAAGTAGTAGAGGCTGAACATCAGGCTGTCGTAGAGCGCCGTCTCGCCTTCGGCGGTGAGGCCGGCGAGACCGGCGCCGAGAGTCGGCAGGTCGTTGGTGAGCTTCACCGCCAGCACCGGCAGGCGGTTGAAGGTGATCACCGCGGCACGGTCCTGGGAACCCACTACCTGGCGGAAGAAGCTGAGGGCGGCGGTCTTGGTCTGCTGCAGGGACTCGCGCATCGAGCCGGAGTTGTCGAGCACGATGCCGACGTGGATGGGCAGGTCGGTGACCGCGTCGAAGCGCATGAGCTTCTGCTCCACGCCGTCCTCGAGGACCTGGAAATCCTCCCGGGAGAGGCCCTGGACGGGGCGGCCGTCCTGGTTGAAGACGGTGGTGTAGAGCTCGACGAACTGCACCTCCACTTCTTCCAAGTACTCCGGTGCGTTGATGAACACTAAGTCTTCGGTGCTGTTGCCGTCGGGGAGATAGGCGACCGCTCGAATGAACGAGATCTCCTCCTCCGACGGCAGCGCCACGGGCTGGGTGAAGGGGGGCTGATAGAGGGTGGCTACCAGGCTCTCGTTGAGGTAGATCTCCAGCCGTTCCAAGGTGCGCCCCTCCGGCAGATCCACCTCCGCCTTGGCCAGCAAGCTCTTTTGGTAGCTCTGGCCGCGCCGGGGCTCGATGAGCTGGACCTGGAAGCGATTGCCTCCGGAGTTGACCAGAAGCTCGTCCTCCGCCACCAGCTGACCGTCGGTAT
>JAXHTF010000023.1 GCA_034211275.1 Acidobacteriota bacterium | reverse complement strand
CCGGATTGCCCGCGTTCGGGTCAAATTTGAGGTCAAAGGTCTTTTCATAGCCCTTACCGCCCGCCGCAGTGCCGCTGACGCGGATCCCCCTCAGCTCCCCCCTTGATTCAAATCGTCCGAACAGCCGTTGGTTTTATTCGGACGATTTACCCGGGAGTGGAGAAATTGAACGTCACTCCAGCGCCAGCTTCGTCATCGGTCTGGGCTGCCGCCGGCCAAGCCACCATGGCGAGAATCAGAATCAAAATGCACGCCGCCTTCAGTCCCCACAGAGTCCTCATTGCTCAACCCTTTCTATCCTTGGTAGGTCGGAAACTCACAGTAAGTTCCCTACCTGCAAGAGACACCGAACTGCGATGAGAGTAGGGAGCTCTTCAGAAGCCGAGAGCGAAGAAAACCAGAGGTGAGAGGCTACCGTTGATGCAGGAGGGTAGGCGGCGAGTCGTGAGCTTCTCGCCCCCACCGCGCTTTGGGATCCCCCGTGAGCTTGAAGGCAGCCCAATAATAGGGATCTCGGAAGTCTTGGCCCTGGGTACTCGATGGATCGTTCAGCAATGCCTGCTGCGCTACCCTCAAAGCTTTCGCCACCGAGTCACCGGACAGCAAAGAGTCGTAGAAGACCGACATCAGGCGAGCGCTGGCTTGATCGTCGACCTTCCAAAGGGTCGAAACCACTCCTGGACTCCCAGCGTAGAGGAAGGCTCGCGCCAGGCTGATGACATCATCGCCCTCATTGCGAGAACCCAGGCTGCTCTCGCAGGCCGACAAGACGACCAGATTGACTCCCCGCAGGTTCAGCCGAGTCAGGATCTCATGCACCTCCAAGTACCCATCCTCTCCCTCCCCTGGAGCGAGAGCCAAACGGCTGAAGGCCGGATTCCGGGGATTGACCTCTCCATGGGCAGCAATATGAATCAGGTCCACCGTGTCCTTGGCTTCTACAAGCCGGCTCTCCCTCGATTCCGGGCCCAAGAGGGCCTCCACCCCCAGCAACCCGGCGATGCGATGGACCTCATCCCGCGCATAATCCAGCTCACTCAAAGAAGGATCCAGCTCTTCCGGGGCCCCGAGGACCCTGGCGCCGCCAGTGAGCTCCGTCTCCAGGTGCCCCAACTGTAAGAACGTCGCCAGGCTCGGCTGAAACAATAGGCTCCTTTCCTCAATGAGATAGCGTCCCGTATCCGGGTTCACGAGCGCAGCAAATGGAAGCTCGTGGAGGGGCCCGTGGGGGACTACGATCAGCTCCTCAAAGCCCGACAGATGCGGTTCCAAGGGTGCGATGAGGGCCCGGTAAAGGTCGCGACCGTCGGGAGGATCCAGCCGGAGCGGAACTGCAACCACAGCTCGCGGCAAGGGAGACGGATGGTTGGGTTGAGAAACACTCGGCCGAGGCGAGCTCGCCGGCGGCCGGCTCAAGCTCTCCACAAGAGCAACTACAGACTGTCCTATCTCCGAGGCAGTGGACTCAAGCCGTACATGCCGGATCTTTGAATGATCCACAACCCATGCATGGGAACCAGCGTGCGTCAGGTAGTAGATGATCGCCGCTCGGCCCTCACCCAGCGCCTCTTGAATCTCGTCCAAGGAAGGCGATCCGGATCCCACCAAGGCCACATAGCCAGGCTCGGACACCTGCAGGCGAACCATCAGCCCCTCGAAGGAAGCCCTCGCTTTCTCAAGGTCCCGATCAATCTCCCGCCGCCGGCTGGAAGAAGCTGTCGGGCGCTCGCGCTCCCAATGATCCAGCATGGCTCGCAAGCCTTCAGCTTCTCGTATCAGGCGCTCGTTCTTCGAGTTTCGCCGGATGGGGCGCCCCGTCAAGAGCTCACGCAACCCCCTGGCACGCACCCGCTCGGCTGCGATCAAGGCTTCCTCGGAACGTCCTTCCGAAATAAGAAACTCGACCAAAAGGTCATCGGCCACCCGACGCTGCACGCCAATGGCCGAGGAGATCAGATTGCCGTTGTCCAGGCCTGCGAGGAGCTCCTCTTGCCCTTCCACAGATTGCCGAAGCCATTCGATGGCTTGTTGGGTATTTCCTTCTTTCCAGCTCAGGACCCCTAGAACTAGCCTCAGAGTCGTTTCCATTTCCCGAAGTGATCTAACTTCGGTCCGCCCTAGACTAGTACGCAAGACCTGCCCCGCCTCCTCAAACTCCCCGCGTTCTAGCGCTCCAAGGCCTTTGAAGATATCGGGAAAAGCCTTCAGGAACGAAAGTCGGCCCAATGCTGCCGTTTCGATCTCTACCTCAGGACCTACGAAAGCCCCATCCAATTGCCCTTCGAACAACTCACGAAGGAGTCCGCGCATGAAGTCCACCACCTCAGGAGATAGCTCTGAGGCTATGCCATCCGGAGCGGCCAAAAGGGCGTCCCAGGCAAGCAGAGCCTCCTCAAGGGGCAGCTCTTTATTCTGCACTCGCCCAAACACCTCCACCAGGTGATGATAGGTGTTCCATAATTCCATTCGAGGCTGGGCCGACAGCCGCCTAGCTCTTTCCAGCGAGATGTTTGCCGCGGCAGAGCTGCCCAAGGAAAAATAGGTGTGAGCCAGCTCGCTCGCCGCCACGGATTCGACTGGATCAGCATCCACCTCCTCGAGGAGGTCGAGACTCTGCTCCAACCATCGAACCGCTTGACCCCAGTCCCCACGCATCCTCGACAGCTGACCAAGATCTAGAGAGACCAGTCCAGCTCGATAGTGGTCTTCGATGGACCTCGCTATCTCAAGAGCCTTCAGATAGACGGTCTCCGCTTCCTCGAACCGCCCCATTCGCATCAAGAGCAGAGCGCGATCATTCCTCACCTGGGCCTCTCGAGATCGATCCTCCTCAGCAACGGCCATCTGCGAAGCCTTTTCGTTCCAATCCAGCGCCTTCTCGAAATTTCCGGCCAGGAATTCGATTTCCGCCAACTTGCCCAAGGCCTTGATTTCTTGCCGAGAGTCCGTAGCGAATGGGAGGAGCCGAAAGCTGCTGGTACCCTCCCATGCTTTCTCATAGTGCTCTTTCGCTTCCTCCAGCCGCCATTGAGCACGTCGAAGGTCTCCCCACTGCTTCTCAGTGAAGGAGTCAAAGATGCCTCCGAAGCTGCCCGCGATCAAGTCAGCTCGCTCCAACTCCCGCTCTGCACGGTCCAGATCTCCAACTGAGATCCAAGCTGCTCCAAGACTGCTCCGAGTCACGCTTTCCAGCATCGTGGCCAGAAAGGGCGCCGTGAGCCTCAACATCGGCCCACTTCCTAGGAGAGCTTCCAGCCGCCGGTCCCAGCCAAAGGCACGAACGAGCTGCAGCGTGCCCTGGATCGTCAAACCCTCTGGAGCTGCTCGCAGCAGCTGGAGTTGATGCAAAGCCTGCTCAAGCCGCACGATCCCCATACCTTCCAGTTCAGCGCGCAGAGAAAGATCTCCGCTCATCCAGAGGACGGCCCAAGCCGCAAAGTGATCGTTCTCCTTAGAGAACAGCTCCGTGGCGCGGTCGAAGGAAGAGAAAGCTTGTTCTCGCTCTTCGAGCTGCCAGGTAGCAAGCCCCAAAACCGCTCGAGCAGCTCCTTCGACCAGGGGACGATCCCTCGCTAGTTCCGACTCTGCAAGGGTCTCAGCCTGAGCTCTGGCTTCTTCGTGCTCCTCCTGGAGCAACAACTTCCCTATTTCTTGGAGTGTGTCGCCCGCAGAAGGCGAACGTAAGGCCGGTTCTCCCCCACTCGGATCGGCATAGATCACTGAAGCCACTAACATCGGCAAAACCAAGCAAAAGAAGAACTTTCCCCACACCGATTTCATAGAGGCCTCCCGGTTCGTTCCGCGGTATCAGCTCGCACCAGCAGAGGTGCGGCTCGAGCTCCAAGAGACACGAAACGAGGTAGGAAAGTCTTCCCCCGCAACAATCTCCAATCCGATGTGTCTATTGCAGCGACACCGAGTCGAGTGCGGAGAATGCTCAGATCGCTGCGCCGAAAGGTCAGCGATATCCGCACTCGGCTCGAGAAAGGACGAGTGATGACGAGACAGCCACTCCTCGAGGTCGTCGAGGAGATCGAATTTCGCTACCCAGGGGATGACCAGCACCGATATCGAATTCCCTCGGGACTGAGACTCTTTGCTGGTGAGGCCTGGTGCCTCTCGGGGATCAGCGGATCGGGAAAGACCACCCTCATGACTCTTCTCGCCTCCTTGAGGCGATTCCAGAGAGGAAGGATTCGTTATCGATTTCCCGACGCTCCCCCCATCGAGGTGAGCCCGGGAAGCTGGCGCTCGGTAGTGGGTCCCCGACTCTGGCGGCGGCTGGGATTCTCGTTCCAACGCCCGGAATTGATTCGTTCCCTCTCCGTCGCCGCCAATCTCGAAATAGTAGGCAGCGCCTCTGAAGCCAACCTTTTCAGCCAGACCGAGTGGCAATCCATCGCCTCGTCCCGGGTCTGGCAAATCTCAGGGGGTCAGATTCAACGTCTCGGGCTGATGAGGGCGTTCGGCGACCGGCAGGCCTTGGTCTTCCTCGACGAACCGACCAACAACCTCGACATCGACAATCGCAAGGCGGTTCTGGACTTCGTTCGCAGCCAACGCGACCAAAGAGGTCTTATCGCCGTCTCCCATGACGCCGACTTTCTCGAGGGGCTGGAAGTGGATCGGCAGCTTCGAGTCGAGGAAACCATGACGCAGGACGGAGGGGTGGATCGTGCTCTCCACCACGTTGCTGGCCCATCACCCGGCACTGCAAGGGTCCTGGATCCAGTACCGGATCAGGATGCTCGGGCGACTCGAACGCTGTATGGAGAACTTAGGCCATGAAGCGATATTTAGTGATCGGTTGGATCTTCCTGCTCAGCCTCACCCTGCCAGTCGAGGCTCTCGTCCCAGCCCGCACCCAAGATCAGGTCCACCGCAAGGCCGTGGTCGTCACCCACGATGCGCGGCTCTATGAATCCCCCTCAGGGGACAAGGGCAAGAAGTCCAACTTCATGCAGATCTACTTCCTGCTCGAAGGCGAGCAGAACAACCGCCTCCCCGTGACCCTCGAGCCCAACGCGGAGCAGCCCGACGGCTGGGTTGCGAAGACCGACGTGGTCGAGTGGAACACCCTACAGATGATCAACTTCGAACCGCAGTCCGGCCGCGAGCTGGTACGCATCTACGATAGCGCGGCATGCGCTCAGGAACTCGCCCTCACCGGAGAACCAGGAGCCTGCAAGGAGCTTGGCAGCGAACCCCAACGGGTGGGCAAAGCGCGCAGTGACTATGCCCTGCTGATTCCGGTTTTCCAGAGCCAGGACGAGATCTATCAAGGCGGCTTCGTCCGCGTTACCGCCGAGGGTCCGGTGGTCCGTCCGCAAACCGATGGTGAGCTCAGCGGCCAGTCCCAACAGGGCCCCGTCAATCTGGGCTACGACCTGGTGCTGGTGGTCGACGCCACCGCCAGCATGCAAAAGTGGTTTCGCCCTACGACGGAAGCCCTAGACT
Organism: Acidobacteriota bacterium; assembly: GCA_034211275.1. NCBI lineage: Bacteria > Pseudomonadati > Acidobacteriota > Acidobacteriota bacterium. The sequence continues at coordinate 50,180 of JAXHTF010000023.1, read as the reverse complement.
CCTTCGTCCGCTCCGTCAGCGATCAAATTGGCAGTGGAGAGATGCGCCGCCCTTTTCGCGTCGGCCTTCTCTTCTACCGGGACCGCAAGATCCTGCAGGATTGCGACATCGGATTTCTGACCAAGTGGCAAGCAGAGCTGACCAACGACATCCAGGAAGTGACCCAGGCCCTAGCTCAGGCACAGGAAGCGACCTGTGGCAGCGACGAAGCGGCGGAGGCCGTGCTCGATGGCGTCTCGCGAGCGGTTCAGGACCCCAAATGGAACGATGGACACTTCAAGGTCGTGCTACTCATCGGTGACTCCCCCCCTCATAGCCCCGCGGCCCGAGACAAGAACCCCTTGGGTCTGAGCGTGGACCACATCGTCAATCTTTCCAGCGAACGGAACATCCGATTCCTCACCCTCAAGATTGGCATCGCCGACACAGCAGAGTTCGAGCAGCTGGCCTTCCGAGGCCCGGACGCGGTTCAAGGGCGTTTTCGCGCTATCGAACCCGACCCCAGCGCGTTCCAGCAACAGTTGCTCGCAGCCCTCAAGGACGAATGGGCGCTATTGACCAAAGCCGAAAAACTGGTGGATGCCGGCATTACGCCCCAAGCCCTTCGTGCCGACCCCAGCCTCGCCGAGCCCTTTGATGTCGACCAATACGATCTCCCCATCATTATCGCCAACCTTCCTCCGAGCTCCTCCGGGGAGGCGCCGCCGGAGTTTGTAGAGGGTTGGGTCCCCAAGCGAATCAAGAAGCAGCTCGCCATGGGCGAGTATGTCTTCATGAGCAAGAACCAGACCCTCAGGCTTGCCAACGTGATCCAAAATATCGCCCTCGCTGCCGAATCGGGCCTTACCGAAGGCCCCGATGCCTTCATCCAGAACCTGAGGTCCTCCCTGGCAGCCATGCTCAATGTCCCACCGGAGGATCTATTCCGCGCAGGAGAATCTCTCGACGGCATGATGAGAAAGGCCCAGGTGCTTCCATTCAAGACAACGGTCTTACGATTCTCCGCCGAAGAAATCAATACCTGGAAACCCGCCGACTTCGAACGCCTCAACACGATCCTCACGGAGAAGACCGAGCTCCTCAGAGAGTTCGCTCAACGACCGAGTAATTTCCGCCTCTTTGGCCGTACCCCTTACCTCTACATCCCCAGAGACATCTTCCCGTAAGGATTCCCATGAACGCTGAGAAACAACGTTCCGGAGCCGGGCTGTTGCTTCGATTCCTGGTCGCCGGACTCCGGGTCGACTGGCGCTTTAGCCTCGTCGTGATCCTGGTAATCACCGGATTGTTCTCAACTCCGCTGGCCTTGGGATCGATCAAGAACCGCGTCTATGCCGCGGTCAAGGAACAGATCGAGAAAGAGAACAATGCTCGCGAAATTCGACTCGAGCTGGCTGACGAAGCGGGTCGAAAACTCGATGACAACCTGATCCGAGACCTGGAGGCAGAAACCGAAGAGTTTCAGAACCTCGATGCTGTGGGGAACAGGAAGCTAGTGGTCAGCATTGAGGGTCCGGAGGGGAGCGACTTCCTCACGCTGCAAACCTTGGAACCGGGAGACCCTCGGGCGACGCCCCTCGGAATCGTTCCCGGCATCCCCGCCGACTTCGGCCTCGCCGACCTCATCGTCTCGGACACTCTCGGACAACGACTGTATGGCGAAGAAACCTGGCAGGAGCTCTCTCAAACGGGAGAGTATCCCTTGGCAGACAACTTGAGGCTCTCCATCAACGAGCTGCCGATTTCCGCCGCCTTTCGCGTGGTCGCCCGGCGCACTCTTCCCGGCACCGGTCTCTACGCGAGCCCACAGGCAGGCGAGGCTTTGCGGCGCTACACCTCGGGATTCGGAGCCGTGGAGTTTGAACTGCCAGCAGATGATGCTCTGGTGCAGGCTGCGCTGCCTCAGGTAGTCACGAACCGTTGCCGAATCCTCCTCGAGGAGGCTGACCCTTCCTGCACCGCGGAAGCCCAATCCACTCTAGAGCGCCGACTCCGCGATCAACACCACGATCTCGAGCCAAGCTCGGAAATCGACTATCCCTCCATCGACGGTCATCAAAGCTTCCTTCTTGCTCCCCAGGAGCTCTTCGAGCCGGGTGGACAGAATGAGATTCGCCCACGCTACGGTCGATGTCGGGACATTGTTCGCCCCCAACTCATCGATCGCTGCACCAGAGCCAAAGTGGTCGATGAGCTCCATCTGACCCTGTCGGTGGTACAGAGGGATCCAGCAGAGATCGAGGACTCCACTCGACAGGTAGAGCTGGTCTCTCTAGATCCTGAATACCTCGGCTTGCTCGACGGCTGGCAGGACCTACGAGACCGCTTCGGCACTCTACCGCCCACCAGCACCGAGCTAGTCTTCACCCTTCCCCTCTCGGAAAACCGAGGGATCGGTGACCGGCTGACCATCACCGTCGGTGATCATAGCCTGCCGATCCGGGTTGGCTCTTTCTATCGGTGCAACCCAGAAGAGCCCTGCCCTTGGATCGCAGATCCTCGAACAGTCTTTCGACTGAAGAATCTGGTCGACGGCATCGTCGACGTCGCCAGTCTTGAACCTTTCGTACTCATCCCTTCCGGAGCCACCGAAAGCTTCGACCAGATCCTGGCTTACGCGCCGGACGTTCAAGAAGTACCCAAGATTGCCGAGCATCTGCAGGAGCAGTACCCAGGACTCAGTGTGCAGTACAACGCCGCTGCTCTCGACAAGCTGGAAAGGCAAGACTCTCGGCTCTCGGTCCTCTTCACATTGACCATGACCCTATCAGCCCTCTTCTTGTTCCTCGCTCTGGCCGCCTTGGCGCAGATCAACCTGGAAAGGCGGAGCCGTCAGATGGCTCAGATGCTCATCCTCGGTTTCCGCCGCCAATTCGTCCGCCGCCTGGTCGTCGCCGAGTACGTACTACTCACGACTCTTTCGGCCATCGCATCCTTAGGCTTCACAGCAGTGCTCTTCGCGATCGCAAGAAGTCAACTAAGATCGAGCCCAAATACTTCCAGCGGCCGCGACTTTGCAGTGATCGTCGACTCCATGAGTATCGATCCCAAAGCCTTCCTGGTAGTTTTCACAGGAGTTCTGGTGTGCACATCCCTCATAGCAATGGTCAGCGCTCGAGGTGCTGCCAAGGCTGATCCTTTGACTCTTCTCGATTGACCCGATGGACTGAGATCATGATCATTCTACTCAGCCTCGCCTACTTCCTCGCGTCCACCGTTCAAGGGATGCTCCCCGCGGCACCGCCCCGGGACGCGGGAACCATGTTCTGGTCCTCAATGATGGAGCGGAGTACACCGAACAAAGAGAAGCAGTCACCTCAGAAGGCACCCGCTGGGATGCCGCCCGACGAAAACACCGCCCCCAAGACGATCATTGATCGAATCGAGGGTGATCTAAAAAGAATGGAGCAAGCACAGGATTCGCTACAGCACAGACTGAAAGAGCTCAAGCAATCTGTCCGAGACCTCGAAGGTAAAATTCCTGGAGGTTGTACAGCAACCGAAGCCATCTATCTCGATCGACGCGAGGTCATGATTAGTGTCTCCGGCTCGGTACTCCGCTTCGTCGAGATACGCCCATCAGCCCCGGTCACCATCGGGCTCGATGAAGCCCGGGCATCAGAGCTCTTTCGCGAAGCACAGGCCCAATCCTCAGAACCCCTGATGCCTTGGCTTCTCCGATCCGTGCCCGCGGTCCGGCGCGAAGTTCCATTCTTTCTCTTGCAGGACCGACTCGTGGAGCCTCGTCTCTATGAGCTCCTGGTGAATGGAGCCGTGGCCAACGAGGTCTCCTACGAAGATGCCAGGCAGTTCATCGGCACCCTGAATAGACTCTGTGACGGCGTCGCCCAATTCGATCTCCCTAGCGAAGAGGAACTGGTGGCCGTGGCCAAGCTCGTCTACGACCCAGCCCGCAATGGCTTGATCCCATGCACGGCTCTGGCCCATCGAGGAAAGACTATCCAGGTGGATCAACTCCTGGGCCACAGTTGGCAGCTCACACGATCAGCCTGCAAGCCCCTCTCGAAGAGAGCCACCGAACCCTGCCCAGGAGGATCCTTCGTACGCAAAGGAGGTACCAGCAAATCTGAAAACGCCTTGGAGTGTATTCCAGAGTATCGGAGTGCGGCACGTCCAACGGTACGCCAGAAAGACACCTCCTTCCGCCTCGTTCTTCGGCATCTGCCCTGAGATCAGCGAATGGGTTGCTCGCGCTTCCTTAGAGGATTTCTCTCGAAGCTCCACAGTGAAGCAGGAACCACAGCCTGTTGTCGCCTACTGGGGCGCTGGACGGCCCCTCTATGCGCAAAGGCCCCTCCTGGGCGTGGACTTCGGCGAAGCTGCCCTCTGACATCAACCCCAACCCCAACCCCATGAGGGATTTATTGACCTCCCGGATCCTAGAATGCGACCTTCCTCTCGTTGGAGGATAAAGCTGTGCCAAGAGAGAAAGAGGCAAGTGGCTTCTCTTCGATGCTATTCATAGCGTAAAGATCGAACCGGTACCGCCCGCTGCCCCAGAACTGAGCTGGAAACCAAAACTCAATCGTATCGTCTGGTCTAGGCACGAGGCCATCAGCTGACCACACTAGCTTCTCCCCGGCTCCGTCCAGCTTCAGGAGATGCACAGTGTAGGCTGGATTCTGAGGAAGACCTCTCAGGTTCAAGATAAGCAACTCAGATACAGCTCCCAAAGGCAGAGAGTCCTCTACAACAGCTTGGCCGCTATGCTCAAAACCATCAGGAGCCAGCTCTCGGTGCTGAGGAGCGGCCTTCGGCTCAAGCAGCGACGACTCCAGGCGAGCAAACTCCTGCCAACTATTGATATATAGCCAACAAATGATCACCGCAAGTAGACAAGCCGCGAGGGATACACGACGCCAGAACGCCAAAACCTTCCTCCTCCTGCCCGCCAAGGAAACCAAGCCTGCCGGCCCCACTGCCAGCAGGGGCTCTCCAAGAGGTGGTCGGGCTCCAGGACTGGTGCTCCGGGCAGCGCCCTCAGGCCGGATCACCTCCGCAGAGTCTCTGCGACCCTCAGATCCCTCCCGGTGGTTTTCGTTGGCTTCAGCCGATGGAACATTGTCACCACCAGCAGGCAGGTCTTCCGAGGTGCTCTTGGTAAAAGAGGCCGCTCCACCTGCATCCACCCTCAAGAGCTGAGCCTGAAAATCGCTCCAACTCCGAGCGACCATCTCCTCATCGAAAACATCAATATGACCGGGATCAGGTGGATGCCAGTCAGTAGACAATAGGCGCGCGAGCTCGGGATAACGACATAAAGCTTTGGTAACAAGCTCTCGCTCTTCCGGGCAAAGCTTTCGCTGCCGGTAGCGCTCCAGTGTCTCGAGCTCAGGGAAGGGAACCTCCTCAACCGATGCTGATGCCAGCCAAAGGTTGTATGCAGCTCTGAGTCCATCGTCATTCATCGTCGTCCTCCCCGTTGCTGCTTTCTTTCCTTACAGCGTCCTCAACTTCAGGCCTTGAGGGCATCTCATCCAACGAGGTCCTCGCACACAAGGACTCCAATTCCTTCTTTGCCGCATAGATTCGGGACTTGACTGCATTGAGACTAATGTTTAGAAGCTCAGCGATCTCCCTGTATTTATGCCCTGCAAGCCACAAGAGCAGTGCTTCCCGATTCGTTTGTGTAATTTGATCGAGGCCTTCCGCCAACAGACGCTTGCGTTGGTGCAGGCTTTCGCGCTCTAGGACCTCATCCTCCTGAGACAGAGGCGGTCTCCACATCGCGGTTGCCTTTCCGCGAGGTTTTGGCTCAACGGGCAGACCATCCAACGAGACGAGTCGTGCCTCCCGTTTATTCGCATGCCGACCACGAATTTCATTGTAGCCAACACGCCTGGCCACCGTCTCGAGATACCCGGCGACGGCCTTGCCTTTGTAGTCTTTCATGCCCCTATAGACACGCAAAAATGTATCTTGGGCGAGATCTTCTGACTCGCCAGGCCTAAAGCCCATACGCCGAAAGCACCTGACTACCCAAGAGAAGTAGTTCTCATACATCTCCTGAAAAGAGTCTAGCTCGGCAGGGGAAAGATGGAAGTCACCCATTGATTGATCGCACCTCCTTCAGACGGTCTAGAATCAGCCCGCCGGTAGCCCGACCGGCAAGTGCCTAACTACTCTTGTTAGCTCTTGGAAATATTTAGGAAGCGTAGATAACCTTGACAATCGGGCCGCTATCAGAATCCTGCACGACCCGACCCACCTCCCTGCGAACCAGCTATTGCCTTCGCCCCTCTCAGCCCACGATGTCCGGTGGTGATGAAGACAAAACCGCCCCAGGAATCTTGAGGACGTATCGGTCTCAGCGTGCTCGGCTAGTCCCGCTAGTAGGCATCTGGTTGGCAGTCGAAAAGGAACAAGGTCATCCACTCTCCAAGACCACGGCTTCGAGATTTCCTTTTCATGACACCTGGCAACCTTCTACTATCGTGCTCTACACCTCTGCGCTGACCAGACAACATGCCGTATCCATCAGCGCTCTCGAAAGAGGAAGCTACAAATCATCGAAGCTTGTGTCTAACCACTCCGAAGCTGTTCCGCACAACGTGCCGAAGGCTACTTTCAGACCACCTATTGCTTTCCATCACCATTACTCTTGGAAAGACACAAACGCTGGAAATTTGTTAGATAACTAGACCAGGAAACAGAAGGCGAGGCGGGGATCAACGAGGTCTTCGAAGGAGGGCTCGGAAGAAACGGGCCGTTCGTAGGACGGCTCGACTTTCACCACGGACTGCTAGAAGAGACGAGCGACCAATGCGCAGCCTGCAGCAACAGCTGGATGGCATGGGTCAAGAAGACCAGCCGGTGTTGCTACCGATCGGACCCGTTGGCTCGGCAGGGAGGCACCCAACCCACAAGAACTGCGCTTGCGGCTCGGAGAGAAAGTCTCTTGTCTGTGATCGTAGTGGTCGGGATCAGGAGGCGAAGGGCACGGCTTCTTCGCAGCGATCTAGGAGGATGATGAGCTGACTCATTGTTCAACCCGACCAGCGAGGCCACCCCGACGTTCACCCATCCTCGACGGGAGCTTTCACTTCCTGCCCCCGACGGATCTGTCCCAGCAGCTTGCGGACTTGCTCGACGACGATTTCAGGGTCTTGTTGGTGTAGGTAGTGGTGATTCTCGGGCAGGGTGATGTGCTCGCTCTGGGGGAGCTTGTCTGCTAGCGCTCGGTGGAGATCGAGCTTCAGAGTGAGGAGCTCCTCGAGGCGTTCTTCGGTCATGCCGGCGGCGGCGGCGGCTTCGCGGTGCTCTTCGGGGATGTGCATGGGTGCGGCGGCGGAGAGGACCACCGCCGGGATGTGGGGGGGAGGGTCGAGGTCATCGAGCTGGCGCAGCCGGTGCGGCACTCCCCGCGCCTCCGCGAGAACTCCCTCGCTCTCTCCTTCGAGCTGCTGGAGCACCGCCGCCTGGCCCTCTTCGGTGAGCACGCTCTGAATCATCCCCTCGGTGGTCGGGTCGATGAAGATCCAACCCGCTACCTCCTCGGGATAGAGATGGGCGAAGCCTCGGATGTGCAAGCCGCCGAGGGAGTGGCCGATGAGGAGATAGGGGGGCTCGATGCCAAGCCCTTGCAGCAGTGCCCTCAGATCCTTCGCCACCGCGAAGAGGTCCCGCGGCTCCGGACCGAGCTCCGACTCACCGAGACCGGCGCGGTCGTAGGCCACGGTGGTGGTCAGCTCCCCAAGCCGCGGCAGCAGCTCTCCCCACGCTTCCAGGGAGTCCCCCATGCCGGTATCCAAAACCACCGCCGGGGTGCCGGTGCCAACGACTCGGGCGTGCAGCCGGTGCTCCCCCACCAGGACTCGCTGATCGAGCTCCGATCGATCAGGCACGGTTCGCTCAGTCACAGATCGCTCGGGCGCCGCGGCCTCTTGCGTCGCCTTCTCCGCGGCCAATGCTGGGCCGGTCCAGAGCCCGAGGCAAGGCTCCATCAGAGCGAAGAGCGCTACCGTCACAGCTCCAAGGACATGCTTCATCCGGCGTCTCACCCCGAGCTCAGCAGCAGCGCTTCGACCCGTTCCTCGTCCAAGAGGCCGCGGATGATGTCGGCGACGGTGCCGTCGGGGGTGACCAGGACGTTGTGGGGGATGGCGAAGCCGGCGAGGGATTGGAAGGTCTCTTGATCGCCCAACAAGACCGGATAGCTCAGCCCTCGCTCTTCGACGAAGGGAGCCACGGTGTCGGCGCCGGTCTCGTCCAAGGCGATGGTCACCACCCGGAAGCGCGGGTCGGCGTGGAGTTGCTGCAGCAGGGGAATCTCTTTGAGGCAGGGCTGACACCAGGTGGCCCATACCGAGATCACCGTCGGGCGGCCTTGAAAATCCGCCGAGCGCACGGTCTCCCCGGAGAGACTCTCCAGACTGAAGGAAGGTAGCGCCGCCCCTACCTCGGCGGTGGCCGGACCGGTGCCGCAGCCCGTGGCGAGCCAGGGCAGCAGGACGAGCAGGAGCAGTGGGAGCACCTTGGGAGCCCCAATACGCCATGCGAGGCGCTGCCTTTGAACGAGGGGCCTTCTCCGGATGAGACGCCGGGTACGAGACGGGAAGCGGTGGGGTGACTTTGGACGGTGGAAGATAGGCATCACGGATCAAGCTCCAGCATCGTTGAACAGGGAACCCCAGAAAATGTGGCGGCGACGGGTCAGGAGAGCCTGCAAGGCTTCGTCCATGCGCTGATGCACCTCGCGGTTGAGGCGGCGCACGAGATCACCATCCTGGGCGGCCTCGGGACCATACTCCCGGGCGGGATCCAAAGGCTCGAGAAATTCTACGTGCCATTTGGAGGGCAGGGGCAGGGTCGACAGCGTCGGAGTCACGGGTAGGCACGGCCAATCCGAGAGCCGCTTCCACCACTGCCACTGGAGCTTGGCGAGGACGGGAAAGATCTCCGCGCTACCCAAGACCACGAAGGGCACGATGGGCACCTGATGCTGCAGGGCGAAGCGAACGTAGTCCGGTCGGAAGCGGCGCAGGCTGTACGCGTTGCGGTAGCGGGCGAAGGCGCCGCGGATGCCCTCCGGAAAGATGCCCAGCAGCTCCTGCTGGCGCAGCACCCAATCGCCGTTCTCGCGGCAGGCGTTGATGCCCCCGAGGCCGGCCATATAGCGGGCCAGGAAGGGGAATTTGATCAGCGCAGGATGAATCAGAAACCGCGGATAGCGACCCAGCTCGCCGGCCAGCCGATGGAGCACCATCACGCCGTCCCAGGGCTGGTGGCCGCGGTGGGTGCCCACCAGCACTCCTCCACCGTGCCGCGGCACATGCTCCAACCCTCGCCACTCCACCCGCCACCACAGGTCGTGGAGGAAGGGAAAAAGGGTGCGGCGGAAGCGGTCGACGTAGGCCTGATCGAATCCAAAAGGGTCGTGGGCGAGCTCCCGAGCCGGGCGCTGCAGGGTCGACGGCGGCAGCGGACGACCGAGCCCCGCCAAGATGCGCCGCCAGCGGGCATCGCTCACCGTCGCCGCATGGCAGAGGGCGTCGACGCCGTCGGGCTCGGAGCCGGCAAGGGAACGGGCGATTCGCAGAGTCCAGGCCGGTGCCGGCAGACGGCGGACGCCGGCGGCCTTCATGGCCCAGCGCAACGGGATCGCTTCCTCCGGCGCCACCTGCCAGACCTGGGGCTCCCCCGCTTCGTTACCGGTTACCGCATCGTCCAGAGCCGCCCGCGCCGCCGTGGCGAGCTCGTGGACGGTGAGTAGTTGGAGCGGTGGGTTGTAGCCGGCGGGGGCCCAGGAAGCCCGGCCCCGAAGCAGTCCGCTGAGGGGATCCCGCCCGTCCGGCATCGGAATGGGAGTCGGCCGCAGGATCACCGACACCAGCGCCGCCCGACCGCCGGGCACCGCCTCCAGGCGCTCTCGAAACGCCGCCTCCAAGGCTCGCCAACGCCGCGCCACCCGATTCTCCGGCGGCCGCTTGGGCAGCTGGTCTTCGCTGAGATAGCCGAGGTGGCGATGAGAGGGCTCATGAACCCAGGCGCTGGAGACAAGGATCAGGCGCCGCGGCCGTTCCTCCGGAGGCGTCGCACGGATCGAGCCCCGCAGCCAGGCGGCGGCCAAGCCCAGGAGGGCGAGATCTCCCTTCGTGAGCTCCGTGGCGGTGCTCTCAGCCGAGGCTCCTTTGGGGGTCGCACGCTCCGCCACCAGGATCAGCGCCCCGGTCTGCGGCGCCACGTCGCCGGGGCGGCCAGTCACGATGCGATGCTGAACCTCCCAACTGCCCGCTCCCAACCCCGCGCCGGCCCTCGCCGCTGGATCCGGTGCCAAGGTCCCGGCGAGGATCTCCACAAGATGGGCCGCCAGCGGCTCGCCGGCGTCCGCCACCAGGACCCGTCGGGAGGAGGCCGGCGACCCGCTCATGCCGTTCCGGCGGAACCTTCAACGGGTTCCGGCGGTCTCCTCCGACGACCGCTTCGCCGAGCCAGGCTCCCCCGAGGCGGGAGCTCCCAAGCTCGGCTCTTCGGTGCTCTGATCCACCACTCCCTGCCCTTCGACGATGCGCACCCGGCTGCGGGCGGGAAGGTTCTCGAACACCTCCTCGCCGCCGGCGGGCCAGCGCACGGTGACGCGATCCGCCTGAGGATGATCGCCGAGGCCGAAGTGCAGCCGCCGATGGTGTTGAGACGCGTAGCTGGAGCCGATCTCCACGACCCGACTCTGGATCACGCCGCCGGCTTCCACGGTCACCACCGCACCCACCGCCGAACGGTTACTGCTGGTGCCCTGGAGGTCCAGGGCCAGCCACCCCCGACGCTGGCCGATGTCGTTGCGCAGCAAGGTTGGCGCGGCGCGCTCGATCTTGCCGCTGTCACCGAAGTTGTTGTTGATGGCGAAGTCGGGATCGCCGTCGTTGTCGAAATCGGCGATGGCCAGTCCCCGGGCGTCCTTGCCATCATCCGCCCCCAGAGCCATGGCAACGTCGGTGAAACGGGGGATGCCGTCCTCACCGCAGCCGTCGTTGCGCAGGAGGTTGTTGGTCTCGAAGCCGTTCCAGGACATGTCGCCGCGGAACTCGTTGCTGTAGAAAGTGCCCTGCTTGTACTCGTCGATGTGCGCGACCGCGCTCACAATGTAGGGCAGTCACAAATCGTCGTAGGTGCGGCCGGTAATCCATCCGTTGTTGGCGTAGACGTCCTGCCAGCCGTCGTTGTCGTAGTCGACGAAGGCGGAGCCCCAATACCAGCCAAAGGGGTTGGTACCGGCGATCTCGCTGACCTCGGTGAAGGCTCCTTCACCGTCGTTGATCATCAACGAGTTGCCCTTCACCATGCCGTCGCCGTAGTCCTGCCAGTCGGTGCCGGCGTAGCCGTAGATCTCTTGATAGAGCGGCAGATCCTCCGAAAAGGTGCCCTGGCGCAGGCTGGTGAGGAGATACTGGCGCAGGGTGGTTGCCTGGCCGTACCAGCGCTGGCCGGAGTGCACGTTGGAAACGTAGAGGTCCAGGTCGCCGTCGGCGTCGGCGTCTCCCCAGGCGGTGCTCATCCCGAAGCCGAAGTCGAGGGTGCCGGTCTCCTCGCTGACGTCGGCGAAGCGCACCACCCCGCCTTCATCCGGCCCTTCATTGCGCAGCAGCGCGTTGCGGCCGAAGTCGTTGGAGACGTAGAGATCCTGATCTCCGTCGGCATCGTAGTCGGCCCAGGCGACGCCCAGGGTCAGGCCTCCTTCTCGAACCCCGGCCTCCTCCGTCACATCGGTGAAGCGCGGCACGCCGGCTTCGTCCACTCCGTCGTTACGCAGCAGACTGTTGCCCTGGCCATTGCGGGTGTAGAAGAGAGTGGTGGGTAGCTGCGTGCGGGGATCCAGGTAGCGTCCCAGGTAGAGGTCCAGGTCCCCATCGTTGTCGTAGTCGGCGGCGCTGGCCACCACCACGAAGCCCTTGCCCAGATCCACCTCGTTGCTGAGGTCGGTGAACCGCGGCACGCCGGCCTCGTCCACCCCTTCGTTGCGGAAGAGGAGATGACCGCCCATGAAGCGGGGCAGGACCAGGTCGTCGTCGCCGTCGTTGTCCAGGTCAGCGAAGAGGCCGACGTTGGAGCCGGGAGCGTCCGCCGGCAGACCGGCGGCGGCGCTGACGTCTTCGAAGCGCAGCTCGCCGGCCTCGTCCAAGCCGCGGTTCATGTACAACCGCGGATGCACCCCGTCGCCGAAGAAGAGATCCGCCCAGCCGTCCCCGTCGACGTCCGCAGCAGAGACTCCCGCCGGTCCGTATTGGATGATCTCGAAGGTCTCCGGGAACCATTCGTCGGTGGCGAAGAGGGGGTTGGGCTGCGAGCGATGAGTGATCCCCGCCGCCTCGGCGATGTCGGCGAAGCCCTCCCCCACCCCCTCGGTGGTGGTGCCGGAGACCAGCTCTTGCCGGGCGATGGACCAGCCGCCAACACCACCTTCGGTGGCCCGACGGAGGTGAAAGCGGAGGGTCGCCTGGGACTCGAAGAGCTCGCCGCCGGGACGCTGCCCGCGCAGCCACAGCACCGAGCGCACCACCGCCCCCTCTTCGCCCTGAATCTCTTCGACCCGGGCCAGCTTGAGCTTGGCGAGCTCGAAGGACTCCACATTCTCCAACAAGCGCGCCATCTGCCCGACGGCGGCCTCCTTGTCGGGAGCCACCGCATCCTCCGCCTGCCAGCGGTAGACCGTCACGCCGTCCTTGTGCGACGCATCCCGCTGGTTCCAAAGGGCCTGCTGGGGATGGTCGTAGGCCTCGTCGTAGCAGGCGGCCACCCGTTCCAGATCGTGGTGCTTGAGGCCGGCCCCCAGCTCTCCCAACAACTTGATGGCACCGGTGCCGGTAGCAGCCAGGCGATCCGCCCGGTCCTGGATGCGGTCCACCTGGTACGCACCCCAGGCCGCCAACGCACCGAGCAGGAGCAGGGGCGTGATCCAAAGCCATCGCTTGGTTTTTCGTTTCATTCCGAGGGTCCTCCTTCTAAAACATTGCGCGAGCCCGTCGCCGGCACCGCAGCTGGGGGCTGTACCGCCCCGAGCTCGGCTTGGACGGTCCCGCCGCTACGAGACAGAGCGCCGACCTCTTTCACGACCCGTTCCGCCACTCGTTCGGCGGAGACGATCACCGGCGTGATGCCGCCACCGGGCCGCACCCAATGGCCAACGCAAAACATCCCCGGCACCGGTCCTTCGATGCCCGGGCGATCCGAGCCCAGCTGATCCGGTGCCATCTCCCAACCGAGCATGGCGCCCACCGTATTGCGGGTGAAGCGCCACGAGGTGCGGGCGGAGGCGGCGGTCTTGACCACCACGTGATCGGCGATGCCCGGCACCACTTCCTCCAGCTGGGCAAACATCCCCGCCTCCACTCGCTTCTTGTGCCGGGGCCAATCCTCCACCGACTTCCAGTCGAGCTCCTGGACTTTCTGCAGGATGACGATCTGCCCTCCCTCCGGCGCCATGGCAGGCTCGTAGAGGGTGGGTACAAAAACCTTGCAGATCAGGCCGTCCTGGCCCACCCGATCCGGATCCCAATGGCGCCAATAGTAGCCCTGGGCTTGTTCCAGCTGCTTGGGATCCACTCCCTTCAAACCGATGTGCACCAGAAAGCACGGGTAGCTGGGGCGCAGCTCGTTCAGGGTCGCGGTGGTCTCCGGCGGCACCACTTCCGACGGCAGCAGGTCGCCATAGGTGTGGCGCAGGTCGGCGTTGGACACCACCACCTCCGTCGCCACCCGATGCTCTCCCTTGAGCCACCCCCGGTCGGTGGTCAGCTGCACTCCCGCCACCCGGCCGCCTTCGATCTCGATGCGGTCCGCCGCCGTCGACATGAGGATGTCCCCGCCGCGCTCCTCGAAGCAGCGGGCGAGGTCGTCGGCGAAAGCTTGAGAGCCGCCCTGAGGGTAGAAGTTGCCCAGGAAGTAGGAGAGCCGCAGCATGGAATCGAAGACGAAGGAGGTGCGGGACGGCGCCGAGCCCCAGTGGGGGCAGTCGGCGGTGAGCAGCAGCCGGAGCTTGGGGTCGGCGATGTGGCGCTCCAGCGCGTCGGTGATGGATTGCTCATTCAGGTCTCCCAGCAGCGCCTCGTCGCGGCCCTTGAAATAGACCATCAAGCCGCGCAAATAAGCCTTCTGCACCTCGGCGAAGAAACCGTCCAAGGCTTCCCGTTGATGCGGGAACTCTTCGTCCAGCCGCGCCCGGTAGGTTTCCAGGTCCGCCGGCACCTCGAAGCGGCTGCCGTCGGGGAAATGGAAAGTGTCCACCGGATCCATGGCCACCCAGCCGGTGCGGCAGCCGATCTTCCCCAGCACCTTGCCGGTGAGGGTGTCGGGATTGCCCAGCAGCGGATAGAAGTGGGTGGCGGCGTCGAAGGTGTAGCCGGCGCGGCGGAAGGTGCTGGTGTAGCCGCCGACCATGTAATGCTGCTCCACCAGCAGCACTTTCAGCCCCTCCAAGGCCAGCAGATTGGCGCACACCAGGCCACCGACGCCGGCGCCGATGACCACCGCGTCGTAGCGCTCCGCCGGGCCGCGGCGCCGCAGGCCTCGAAAGGGTCGCTTCATGCCCCCTCGGGCCGGTTTCGGCCGTAGGTCTCGTGGGCGTCGACGAACTGGCCGCTGGCGATGGCGGCGGCCATGGAGAGCTCCCCGGCGAGCACCGTGGCGGCGGTGATCTCCGCCAGCTTGGGGGCCCCACCACCGCCGGCGCAGCCGAGCATCTCCAAGCACTCCCGAGCGGTGCCGAGGCCGGTGCCACCGCCAACGGTGGCGACGGTGAGGGATGGCAGGGTGACGCTGGCGTAGAGGTCGCCGTCACCGGTGAGCTCCAGCTGAGTCAGTCCCACCGCCGAGTTGACCACGTTGGCGACATCCTGACCGCAGGCGATGAAGAGCGCCGTCAACCCGTTGGCGTATTGACCGTTGTAGCCCAAGCTGCCGCTGGTGAGATGACCGGCGACGGTATCGTGCCAGAGCTCTGCCATGGCCTCGGAAGTGGTGCGCAGCACCGCCCGCACCACCCGCCGCGGCAGCAACGCCCCAGCCACCACCTTCTTGCCCTTGCCGCCCCGCAGCAGCGAGCCGGCGGGGCGTTTCTCGGCGCTGTAGCCACTGAAGACCAAGTAGCGCTCGCCCCCGACCCGTTCGAGGATCGTGCGGCAGGCGGCATCGGTGGCGCGCACGATCATATTCATGCCGTGGGCGTCGCCGGTGGCATATTCGAAGTCGACGATCACCCGCCGCCCGGCGGGCAGGCAGGTCACCGACAGCAGCTTGCCGTGCTGCGTGGTCGCCTCGGCGGCGGCGGTGATGGCGGGCAGGTGCTCCGGCAACCGGCGGGCGAAGTCATGAGCCTCGCCGACGTCGGCGAAATGGAAGATGGGCGACACTCGATTGCGGTCGAGATGGATGCGGGCGGTGGCACCACCGGATCGAGTGAGGGCCACCATGCCCCGCTCGTAGGAACGCAGGAGAGCCCCTTCGGTGGTGGCCAGAGGAACGTAGAAGGTGCCCTGGGCATGCTCCCCCTGCATCAACAGCGGCCCCGCTACTCCCAGCGGTACCTGGGCGGCGCCGATGGGGTTTTCGATATTTCCCCGCAGGCTTTGGGGATCGAGAGAGAACTTCCCGACGTGATCGAGCTCCGCCCCTGTCCGCTCCTCCACCCAGCGCCGCCGATCCGCCACCTGCTCGCCCTGGTAGCCCTGATGCTGAAAACGCGGCACCAGCGGCGCAGACGCCCGCCGCGGCCTCATGGCACCGGCGCCGTCGCCCTCATCGGACTCCGCTCCGGAGGAGAGAGCGCTCCCCTGCTCCGCCGTCGTCTCGCTCAAGCCATCTCTCCTCGCCACTACGCCCGTGCTCAGTACAACAACAATCTGGCGTGGGAGCATACCAGAATAGCTATAGCTACTCGGGCGCTCGCCCCACATGCTCACGGTTCTGTCGGCGGACTGATTCTTGCAGAACTTTCCGGACAGGACTGACGAACCCTGATGAACTGGATCCTGGAAGCATCATGAAACGAGCCCGCCACTGTCTCCTCGTTCTCTTTCTCGCCGTGTTTCTCCCCACCTCGGCCTACCCGGTGGGGACGGGCCCCAAGACGCTATGGACTCTGGTTGACGAAGCCGACCTGATCTTCGTGGGGCAGGTGGGTGAGATCCAGGAGTTGAACCCCGAAGCACGGGAGCAGCACTACGCCAGTGCCCGCGCCCTCCTCTACCCTTCCGAGGTACTCAAGGGTCCGGCGAAAGAATCAGTGCCCGTGCTGTTCAGGCCAGGGGCAGTCTGCCCTGAACAGCCGGAGTATTCCGAAGGAGAAACGGTGATCGTCTTCCTCGTCGATCACCCGCGGGGTTGGTTCACCGTCGGCAACGTCTACGGAGCCCTCTTCCCGGAGGCCGGCGAGGTGGAGGACATCGCGGGTTTGATTCGCGCAGCGCAGAAGTTGCAACAGGGCTCGGAGCTACCGAAGAAAGGCAAGGTCTCGGCGGGTCCACCCGAAAGAGTAGCCGAGAAGTCGGCGGCGGAGCCAGAAGCCGCGGCCGGGGCCCCATCAACTAGGGTCTCACCAGCTGGTCACCAGCCTTCCGAGCCGCCTGTCGCTGCGGCCCAGAAAGAGTGGCTACTTCGGGCCGCGGAGCTGCCTACCACCCGCTGGCACGGCCTGTATCTCCTGGTCCCCAACGGGGATCCCTACGAGTGGTTTCACTACCCTACCTACCGGGATCGCTTTCGGGATCAGCGGGTGCCCCTGGAGCCCCACCAACTCGAGGCTCTCGCGAACGCTTTCGTGGACGCCCCCAAATACAACCGCACCATGGTCATGATGCTTCGCGCCCTGGAGGACTATTCCGATCAAGGACTCGATCGCTACGTCCTCGGAGTTGTGAGTGGACTTCTGGAGCTCCAGGAGATCCCTTGGTGGGGCCGGGTCTTCCTGTGGGAAGCACTGGCGCGTTTTGGGGATCGCCGAGGACAGAAGTGGGCCGAGGACTTCGGGACTACCGCCTGGAAGGCCTCCCAGGAGGAGCTACGACAGATCTTCGCCCGAGCCCAGGCAGAGCTCCAAATCCCCTTCGTTCCGCCTCTGCGCATCGAGCCCGAAGACCTCTCGCCAATCACTGCCGGCCCGCCACGGTGACCGCGCAGACGCCAGATTGACCGCCGCCCCAAAGGATCAGCCCCCCGGCTCCACCACCACCCGCGCAAAGCTTTGGGTGCGCGCCACGATGTCCTGAGCGCCCACAGCGAGGCGGGTTTCGTCGCCGGCGAGGGCGACCTTGTAGCCGATGGCGGGAGGGCCGCCGGCGGCCATTTGCTCGGCGGGGATCTTGATCGGCAGGGTGATCTCCTTCACCGGCGCCAGGGCGCCGCCGGGGCGCTGGCTGGCCACCAGCAGGCGCACCTGGCCCTGGTGGAGCTTGCCCTGGGGGATCAGCGTGATGTGGCGTAGCGGGATGGCGATGACCCATTCCTCCTGGGCTTGCGGAGAGCGCCGCACCGAGACCTCCATGGGGTTGTCCAGCTCGGCGTCGAATTGCAGTGCCGCCAGGGTTCGGTCAGCGAGCATGGCCACCACCTGCTTGTCCTGGTAGCCGGTGGAATAGCGTACCGTCAGCCCGCGTCCCTTCACCTTGACCTTCAGCTCGTGGTACTTGCCATCCCGCTCGCGCTTCGGCACGAAGCCCAGGGAATAGGCGCTGGCCAACGATTGGCCCACCCGCTCCAGCCCGCGGTCGAAATTGTAGGTGTTGGTGACGGCGAAGCCGCCAGTGTCGTCCGACAGGCGCTGGAGGGTCCGGCGACGGTCGACGGTGAGGGTGTTGTTGACGAACGCCTCGGCGCCGCTATTCACCGACGCCGCCTGCTGATCGCCGGCGGTATCCGGCCCCAGGCCGTCGAGGGCGTAGAAGGTGACATCACTGCTGTTGGCGGCGGTGGTGATGCGGTCGAGAGCATTGCGGGAATCGGCGGTCATGGCGAAGCCCTCGCTGATGAAGAGCACCGCCTTCTGCCCCGGTAGACCCGCCAGGGCCTCGACGAAGCTGGCCAGCACGTTCAGCCCCTTCAGCGCCTCCTCCTTCTGCGCCTCCTGGAACATCTGCCATTGCGCGATGGCGTCGGCACCGGTCTTATCGTCGGCGCTGAGCAAGTCCGCCGCCACCCGCCGCGCCTCGGAGCCGCGGATCATCGCCCGGGTGGTGCCCTTCTTGAGGGGCTCCAAAGAGGCCACTACCGCCTCGCGCTCGGCGCTGAAGGGGTGCAGGATGCGCAGCCCGTTGTCGAAGCTCACCACCATCACCTGATCCTGGTCGGAGAGGCGAGACCCGAGGAAGCTCTCCACCGCCGGCATCAGCCGGTTGCGGCTGGTGGGCTGGAGGTTGCGGTTGTCGACGTAGACCACCAGATGCAGGGGCGGCGGCGGTGGCGCGTCGGCCTCCGGTTCCGGCTCCGGCTGGTCCTCTGAGGCTGCCTCCGGCGGCTGGCGGTCGATGAAGGAGAAATTGGTGATCTTCACCCGCTTGCCGTCTTCGAAGAGCTCGAAGTCCTCCGCCGTCAGCCCGCGCACCACCTCCCCCTTGCGGTCGGTGACCACCACGTCGACATTGACCAGATGAACATCGATGGTCTCCACCAGCGGCGGCGCGTCCTGGGCCCGCGCTGGAGCTTGGGCCAGCCCACCTAGCAACAACACCGTTAGACCGGCAAGGCCAGCAACGAAAGCGTAGATCGACCGATTCTTCCAGAAGGACAGGCTACTTCTGCTCACAGGAACCTCCATTCCGAGCCGCTTCATCACGGCCCTCTACCCAGGACTATGCAGAAGATAACGGAATCCCGCCGCCGGGGTTGCGTTGGACGACCACTCGATGCCCGGCTCGAGGACTCAGCAGCCTCCGCAGGGCTCGCAGATTCCAATTCCGTACGCTTTGTCGTACTATTGAGCCATGAACACGCTCACCGCCACCGAAGCCCGCCGCACCCTCTACCGTCTCATCGACGAGGTCAAGGAATCCGGCGAGCCGATTCAGATCTCCGGCAAGCGGTCCAAGGCCGTCTTGCTCTCCGAGGACGATTGGCGGGCCATCCAGGAGACCTTGTACCTCCTCTCGATCCCCGGCATGAGGGATTCGATCCGGTCTGGGCTGTCTGAACCGGTGGACGAGTGTAGCGAGGACCCGGGCTGGTGAGCCGCTGGCGCGTCGTCTACACCAAACAGGCCAAGAAAGACGCTCGGAAGCTAGCCGCCGCCGGCCTGCGACCCAAGGCCGAAAAGCTCCTCGCCCTCCTCGCCGAAAACCCCTTCACCACCCCTCCCCGCTTCGAGAAGCTCGTCGGCGACTTGGCCGGGGCGTACTCTCGGCGGATCAATATCCAGCATCGCCTGGTCTACCAGGTGTTGCCGGAGGAGCGGGTGGTGAAGGTGTTGCGGCTGTGGACCCACTATCAGTAGGTCCACAGCCGAGTAGGCCCTTTCCAAGCAGGCTACTTGGCTCCCTCCGACAGCTGCACCAGCAGCGGAGCCTCGCCGGGGAGGACGTCGATGAGGGCGCCGGATTTGAGCAGCTTCTCGGTTTCCATCACATCGATGACGGCGTCGAGGATCTCGGCGTCCTGGCGGCGGATCTGGTTGAGGGTCTGGCCCACCACCTCGGGGCGCGCCGCCGAGGCTTCGGCGAGTTTTTGAGAGACCTTCTTGGCGGTCTCACTCTGGATCAGGCCGACGCGGTTCTCGCCGTCCTGCTTCATGGCGCTGGTCACCTGCACCAGCCGCTTGACCACCTTCTCGGTGATGTTCTCCACCATCAGCCGGTCGGTGAAGGCGACCTTGCGAATGTACACCGAGCCCAGCCGATAGCCCCACTTCTCGCTCAGCGGCGAGACGGTGGAGCGCACCGTGCGGCTGAGGCTGTGGCGGTTCTCCAGCATCTCCTCCATCTCCAGGTTGGAAAGGGTGGAAATGGTAGAGCTGGCGACGTTGGCCTGCAACGAGCCTTCGGGGTTGGCGTTGACGAAGAGGTAGGAGACCGGGTCGCTGACGCTCATCTCGTACCAGATGCCCACGCCCATGGGGGTTCCCTCCTCGGAGTTGACCATCTGACTGCGCAGATAGTGCTGCCGCAGCGCCGTGGACACCACGTGGCGCTTGCCGAAGAACGGCAGGAGCAGCGCCCGGGGACCGAATTTGGCCATGGGAAAGCGCAGCCCCGGCTCGTCCAGGACGCCCACGACCTTGCCGAAGAGGGTGAAGACCTGGGCCTGGCACTCCCCCACCACGGCGTAGAGGCCGAAGGCGCGGGCCAGGCGCAGGACGATGGGGAAGAAGGCGAGGCCGACGACGATTCCTATCATGAACAGCATCAGCTCTTCCCTCCCGCCTGGGCGTTGAGCACCACGCGCCGGGCGCGCTCGTAGAGCGGCACCCGCATATTGCGCAAATAGGTCTTGAGGGCGTCTGGGCCGCCCTCCCCCTTGATCTGGGTGAGGATGGTGGCCAGCTCGCTGAGCGGGGCCACCTCGGCCTCGGCATTGTTGCGGGCGATCTCCACGGCCCGCTCGCTCATGGTGATCTGCTGCTCCGCGTCGGCGCGGGCGGTAGAGATGTCCGCCGCCACCTGATTGCGGGTGGAGTTGATGGCGGAAAGGGCGTGATCCACCTCCGGCGGCGGATCGATCTCGGTGATCAGGGCGGCGTCGAGCTCGATGCCGTAGCGGCCGCCGGTGGACTTGCACTGCTGCTCCATGTACTCGTTCAAGAGCGGCAGATTCTTGCGCAGGTCGTTGATGGAGACGCCCTCCGAGAGCTCGACGGCGGTGCCGGTGCCCTTGAGATCGTCATCGTCCACCAGACTGGCGCCCCGAGGATCGACGAAGTTGGCGATGCGTTCCCGCAGCACGGAGATGAAGTAACCCATGACGTGCTCCAGCGGGCTGAGAACGCCGAAGAGGTACGGGTAGAGGTTGTTCTCGCTCACCCGATAGCGCAGCTGGCCGTTGACCCCGGTGGTCAGGTTGTCCTTGGTCACCGCCTCGATGGTGTCCTGCTGCTTGGTGGGATCCCAGATGATGTCGACGGTCTGGGTCGCCACCGAGACCTTGTGCACATCCTGCCAGGGCATCTTGAGGTAGGGACCGCCGGGGCCGATGACCCGCAGCTGCGGGTACTGGTACCGCTCCTGCTCGTCCTCACTCATGTCGAAACTTTCCGACGGCCGGCCGGGCATCCGTTCCGCCCGACCGAAACTGGTCTTCACCGCCCGCTCGTTGGGCTTGACGGTGAAGAATCCGCGCACACCGATGCGGAAAACCGCGTAAACCATCAATCCGAGAATGAACCCGGCAAAAAACATAGAGACTCCTTTCCTATCGCACCAGTGGTCTATCCCATCGTGGGTCCGATCCCGTCGATCTTCATGACCGCGGATCGGCGATCCGGTGCGGGACTTTTCTTATGAAGCTCCCGAGAGCTTATCAGTCACCGTCGACTCCTCCACTGGCGGGATCCCCAGATCCGGCAGGCCGCTCCACAGCACCTGGAGCTGAACCGTTCCCTCCGGCAGGTCCGCTCCAGGCTCGTAGCGAAGCCCGTGAAAGCCCTTGTCCTGTGGGCTCAGAAGCTCCCCGGAGGGCCGGGGGCGGGTGAAGAAGAGATTGGCCGGCTTGCCGAGGGTGGACCCCGGCAGGGTCCGGTAGGTCAACAACACCGGCTGGCCGACGGGGTTGCGCCCAACCTCCAGGAGGAGAGCCAAAAGCTCGGCGGAATCGCCCAGAGCTCGCAGATCCAGGCGGTAGTGATCGACCTGGCGATCCCGATAGAGGGTCAGGGAGGTGTCGTAGCAGCGGGTGCCGGCGAGATCGAGATCGTCACAGACCCGGGCCCGCAGGCTGCGGGCCAACCACCGCAGCAGTACCAGGTCCGACTCCGGCAATCCGCACCGGTGCGCCGTCATCAGCCCGTAGAGCTCCGGCGCCACGGCGCTGGCCACCGCCCATCGCCGGTTGCCGGACAGATTGTTCAGCCGCAGAGCCACCGGCGGATCTTCCTGCGCCAGGGTGGGCTCGACCACCACCACCCGCAGATGTCCAGCATCGGCGAAACCGACCTGGTCCGTTCCGATCTCGTCCCGAGCCGCCAGCACGGTCGGCGAGGCCGCAGCGTCGGGATTGCGGGGAAAGACTTTCCAGGGCTCGAGGCGGAACCACAGCTGGGTCTCCGGGCCCGCCGCCCGATTGTCGTGGGTCAGCTGCCCCAGCACCGCCAACCCCAACGGCGCTCCGCAGGGATCCCCCTGCGTGTAGGTCAGCTGCACTGCTGCGTCGCTATGGGGCGCGACAACAGCGGTGCGGGAGGCCAAACGCCCCAGCCGGAAGGCGGCGGCCTCCACCTCCGAGGCGCTCTGCCACACCGTCGGCGGCCGGCGCACCAGGAGCAGCAGATTGGAGACCATCAGCACCACGGCGAAGAAGACCACGGCCCCCACCAACGGGCGATCCTTCCACAGAGCGGACATCCTCACCCCTTTACCTCGGCACCAACGCAAAGAGAAACCGCCGGCGCACCATCACCCACAGCAGGCTCAACAAGAGCAAATCTCCCAACAACAGCCAGGCGTCCGCCGGCAAGGGCGGCGGGGTGCGCACCAAGGCCTCTTTGGCGATCCACACCAGCGGAATGTGCATCAGGAAGACGTAGAGCGAAGCCTGACCGATGGGCAGCACGAACCCGCCGCTGAGGCGCTCCAGAGGTCGCCAGCAGCGATCCACCAGGTCGAAGAAGAAAGCGAAGGCGATGGCCAGATTGATCAAACGCAGGGGACCCAGGGCGTCCCGGCTGAGGAGCAGACTGCTGCCGTCGGGCCCCGCCCACAAGCCGTTCATCACCCCCTGCTTGTAGAAGACGAAAGCCAGGAAGAGGGTCAGCAGCAGCGGAGTTCGCAAGCGCGGATTCCATCGCCGCCACCAGCGCCCGAAGCCCTCGCGGTGCTCGCCGAGCCAAAGACCGACGAAGAAGAGAAGTTGCCACGCCAGAATGGGAAAGCCCGAGCGCTCCAACCAGGGAATCCACAGCGTGCCGCCGGCGGCGAGATTGACTCCATAGGCCGCCGCGGCGACGAGCAGAATCCAATGGCTGCGCCCCTTCACCAAGGCCCACAGAGCCAACGGGGTGAGAGCGAGGAAGGCTACATATCGGGGCAGGACGTGGAGGTAGTAGGGCTGGCCGAAGGCGAAGAGCTGGGACCATTCCAGGGAGTCCCGCCACAGGCTCTGGAAGCGATCGAAGCTCAGCAGCTGGGCCGCCTCCAGCGAGATGAAGAGGAAGACCAGGGCCAAGTTGGCGATGTACAGCTGGGAGGAGCGTTGCAAGACCTGCCGGCTGGTGACCCCCAGCCCCTGCTGCCGGCTCCGCCGTCCATGGACGATGCCCACCACCACGCCGGAGATGAAGAAAAATCCCTCGGCGGCGGTGACGAAGCCCAGCCAATGCTGGATGGCGTGCACCGGCGTATGCCAAAGATGGTTGAAGACCATCTTGATCAGGCACAGCCCGCGCAGATAATCCAGCCGCAGGTCTCGAGCACCGATCCCGCGGTAGCTCCAATCGCTCTCGGAGGGCATGGGGAATTCTACCAGTCCGCGGGCACATTCGAAGACCGGTAGGGTTCTACCTCGCGCCCCACTCAGCCGTCTCCCGGACGCTCCCCCAAGACCCAATATTGAGCCCCCAGGGGCAGGCCCGTGAGCCACGCCTCGGTGAAGCGCAGAGCCCGCAGCAGCCGCGGAAAGATGAACAGAAAGCGGGTCCCCCGCACTGCGAAGCCCACCGAGCTCAGGAGCTCCCGAGTTTCCGGCGGGGTCAGGGTGATGGCGTCGCGGTCGAAGGGGATGCGGCTCATCACCAGGCGGGTGCCGGGATTCCAGGGATTGTTCTCGAAGAGGGCGAAATGCCCTCCGGGATTCAGCGCGTCGTGGACCAGCCGCGCCGCCCGCTGCCGCTGGGGCGGCGGCACGTGGTGGAAGACCCCGTTGACGTAGGCCAAGTCGAAGGGTTCGAGGTCCGCCACCTCCTCCACTCCCACGAAGCTCACGGTCTCCGAAGCGTGTTGCTGGCGGGCGTGGGCCAGGGCCTGCTCCGCGGTCTCCGCACCGACGACCTGGGCGCCGGGAAAAGCCTGCGCCAAGAGCACCGAGGTGTCACCGATACCGCAGCCGAAATCCAGGATCCGCCGGGGCTGGGATTCGGCTGGCAGAGTCTGCCGCAAATCCGCCAAGCGGCCGTGGATGAAGAAGTGCTTGTCCTCCCCGGAAAGCTTGAGCCCCTGCTGCAGCATGGCGTCGTACTCTTCCGCGCGGTCGAAGAGCGCTTCCTGGGATGCTGGCTGCTGCTCCGTCACGGGCTCTCGCTCCGCCGGCCTTCATAGGCCATCCAACCCTGGATCAGATCGAGGGAGAAATCCATCACCCGGGTCACCACCAGGATGGCGGCGGCAGAGAATAGGAACGAGGTGGCGATGAAGCGGGACCAATGCTCGTAGACCGAGCCCCGCTCGATCCACTGCAGGAGTCCCGGCAGCACCAGAGCGCTCCCCGCCACCACCAGCACCGGCACCGCGACGCGCAGTCCGGCACCAGTGAAAAAGGCCCGCAGCAACCGGTAGGCCCAGCTGTCCTTGCGGTGGGGCAACACCGTCACCGTCACCACCCGCCGGCTCAGATACGCGGTACAAAGGGCCAAGACGCCAATGGTTCCCAGCAAATGGCTGACCACGAAGCGGTAGATCATCCACTCTTCCACCGTGTGGGTGGCCAGATAGTGCAGGATCGGCGTCAGCATCAGGAGCCCACCCAATCCCAGAGCCGCCAGGCTCGCAAAGCCCAGGGGCCGGGAGGGCCGGAAGAGAAAGACCGTCTCCAAAATGATGGCGAGGAAGCGCAGGCCGTCGCGAAAGACCTTGAGCTTGGACTGCCCCTGGCGCTCGTCGTAGGGCATGTTGATCTCCCGGATCACCACGTCCCGCCGCAGCAGCGCCCGGGCGCTCATCGCCGGGGTGAAGTGCAGACCGCTGGGCAGGGGCATGAGCTTCGGCAGCGCCGAGCGCCGCACCACCCGCATGCCGCTGGCGGTGTCCCGCACGCTCTGGGAAGAGACCAGGCTGAGCAGGGTGCCGAAGAGGCGATTGCCCAGGCGCCGCACCGGCGGCATCTTGCTCTCCCGGTGCAGCCGGCAGCCGAGGGCGATTTCGGCGCCCTCTTCCTCGAGGGTGCGGCAAAGGTCGACGAAGAAGCGCGGATCGCAGGTGCCGTCGGCATCGAGGAAGGAGAGGAGCTCGGCGTCGGAGGTCTTCCAGGCCTCGAGAATGGCCGCGCCATAGCCCCGGTTGACCTCGAATTCGATCAGCCGGATGCGGTCCGTGTAGCCCCGGGCGATGGCCACCGTGGCGTCGGTGGAGCCATCGCTCACCACCGTGATCTCCACCTCGGTGACCGCGGTCTTCTCCACGATCTCCGGCGCCGCCGCCAGGCAGCGTTCGATGATCGAGGCGATGCTCTCCTCTTCGTCGAGGGCTGGAATGGCGATCAATAACTTCATGACGACGAACTCCGACTACCCACCGCTGGCGGCGGCGGAACGAGGAAATACTGAAAGGCGCATAAAGATTCTAGCCCATGGGGAACCAAATCCAACCCCCTGGCCTCGCAGGCCCAGTGCCGGGAGATCGCATTCCCCGCCCAATGCCCCCCAAGCACTCTGTGATCATGAGCCCATACCGGCTGCGGCCCGGAGCTTCTGCAGCAGCCCGAGGACGGGCTCTGCCAAGGCAGCCACGAGGGCGCTGGGCAGCAGCGGCAAGAGGGCGTTCATGTAGCGGTCGATGGGCACCTCCACCAGCACCACCAGGGCGAACCCGGCGGCGAAATACCCCACCGCCACCAGGGCTACGGCACTACTGCGCCAGCTCCATCGCAGCCAAGGCCGGAACAGCCAGCGGAGCCCCCCGGCCAGCGCCGCCAAAACCAGCAGAGCGAGGGCGGAGCGCCGGACCCAGACGATCTCCCAGACTTTTTCCAACCCCTCCGCCACGCCCCCCACCAGCCACTTGCCGTAGAGCGCGGGCCGCTGCACGAGGATCGAGCGGGCCAGATGGCTGAGAGCGCGATTCATCTCCGCCACCTGCCGCACCCGCTCGAGCCTTCGAGCCTCCTGCCGCTGCGCCTGCCGCTGCGCCTGCCGCTGACCGCGCCACTTCGCCCGCAGCTCGGCCCGCTCCTCGGCCCGCTCCTCGGGGGTGAGAGTCCGCCCCTTCCACAAAGCTTTGAGCTCGCGGCGCCGGCGTTCCCGCTCCCGGGGATCCAACCGCTGCGCCTCGTCCGGCGTCTGGCGCCGCGCCTCTTGCCGCGCTTCCTGCCGCGCCGCCGGCACCGCCACGCGCCAGACGCTGGCATTGTATTGGCGATACCACTCCTCCATGGGAGTGTCCCACCCCACCGTCTCCAGCCCTTTCTTGCGCCGTAGCTCCAGTACCGCCGCAGCGAGCTCCCGATCCCCCTCCGGCAACTCCGCCACCAGCTCGTCGTCGAGTAGCGGCGTCGTCAAGCCGGCGAGATTGTAGCCGCCGAAGGAGACCAGGCCGAAGTGCCCCATCACCACCCAGCGCAAGCTGCAGAAGGCCAGAAAGGGCAACACCAGGGCCACGGCCAACCCCATCCCCCAGCGCCAGCGCCAACGGCCTTCTCCCGGCAGCAGCCGGCGCAGGGCCAGAGCCAGCAGAGGGAACAAGGGCAGGAGGAAGAGGTAAGCCGGGCGTACGTGGTACGTGTAGGTAACCACCGCCACTACCGCCAGCCACAGGGCCGCGCTCCGGGGGCGCCGGGCCAGCCCCAGCAACAATCCCAGGCCCGCCACCGCCGACGCCGACGCCAGGGCATCGGCCTGCACGCGGTTCACCATCGACAGAAGCTCGGCGTAGAAAAGGGGCATCGCCGCCCAGAAGGCCAGCCACGGTCTGCCGGAATAGCGGCTGAAGCCCCACCAGAAGACCACGATGGCGAAGATGTAGCAGAGCAAGTGGGCCCCGGGCACCGCCGTAAGATCCGGCGCCACCCAGCCGGTGAGCTTGAGGAAGAGCGGGTAGCCGTAGGTGCGGGTCGTGCCCAGGAGCTTCTCCCACCACTGGGGAGTGTCGAGACTCAGCTGGGCCAGCGCGAGGTAGCCGCTGGTGTCCGGAACCCTCCTCGGCACCAGCAGGCCGGCTCCGGCAATGCGTCGCCCCAGCGCCACCCCCAAAACCAGGAGCCACACCATCGGATGCCCGAACCACCGCAGTCCCAGCCGCAGCCAGGCAGAGACCACCGCCGTCTTCTCTCCTCCCCGTCCCGTGTCGCCCTCTGCCACCACCCTCCTCCAAAGACTTCTCAAGGTCTATCTGGAGCCAACTGGCCCCGACCCGAATTCCTTCCACTTCCATCGGCCCGCGCCAACGCCCCAGATAGTCTGCCCCACCCGACCTTGGGCGACCCCGAAGCCAGGGAAACATTCCAAAAGGCACATAAGCATTGTAGCCGACAGCGAAAGAAATCCTAGAGCCCCATGACCAACCTCAGACGCCCCGGGTCCTCACCGCCGGCCCGAGCCACGGTTCCACCAGGGCAGCGAGGAGGGCGCCAGGCAGCAGCAAAGTCAAGGCGATCAGGTAGCGATCGAAGGGCACCTCCACCAGCACCACCAGCCCCAACCCGGCGGCGAAATACCCCACCGCCACCAACGCCATCGCAGCGCTCCGCCAAGTCCACCGGAGGCGGGCGAAGAAAGGTCGTAGCTCCTTTGGGGGTGACTTCCGCCGCCGCGTCCGCCTCCTTCCCGCAACCCCGAGCCCTCCGACAGCAAGCCCCGTCGCCAGCAGGCCATAGGCCGGCCATCGAACCCACGGATCGCTCCACGCCTTGGCCACTCCGACGAAGAACCCGCCCACGACCCACCGCCCATAGAGCATCGGGCGAAGCGGCAGAATCGACCGCGACAGTTGATTCAGCCCCTGGTTGAGGGCCGCCACCTCCCGTGCCCGCTGGGCTCGCCGGATCTGCCGTTGAGCTCGCCGCCGGCGGCGTTCTTCCCGCCATTGAGCCCGCTCCTCCGCGGTCGGTTCTCTGCCCTCCAGGGCGGCCTTGCGCTTGAGGCGCTTGCGATGCCGAACCTCGAACGCCTCCGCCGCCTCTTGCCCCAACCAGCGCTGGCGCACCTGCTGCCGCGACGCGGGCACCGCCGCCGACCACACGCTGCGGTTGTACTGGCCGTGCCAATGCTCCACGGGAGTGTCCCAGGACACCGTCTCCAGCCCGATCTCCCGCCGCTTCTCCAGCACCAACCTCCCCAGCTCCTGGTCCTCTTCCGGCAATTCGGCGATGAGCTCTTCGTCCAGCAAGGGAGTGACCACACCGGCCAGGTTGTAGCCACCGAAGGAGACCAGCCCGAAATGCCCCATCACCGCCCAGCGCAGGCTACTGTAGGCCAGAAAGGGCAACACCATGGCGAGCACCAGCCCCACCGCCCAGCGCCAGCGCAGCCGCCGCTCCTCCGGTAGCAGCCAGCGCAAGGCCACTCCCAGAAGCGGTACCAGTGGCAGCAGGAAGAGGTAGGCGGGGCGGACATGGTAGGTGAGGGCCACCGACGCTGTCAGCGCTGACCACAGAGCCACGCTCTCTGGGCGCCGCGCCAGCCACAGCAGGAGCCCCAGGCTCGCCAACGCCGCCGCCGCACCCAGGAAGTCCGCCTGGATCCGGCCCGCCATGGACAAGACTCCAGCATAGAAGAGCGGCGTTACCACCCAGAAGGCGAGCCAGGGGCGCCCGGAGTAACGGCTGAAGGCGTGCCAGGAGAGCAGGATCGCGACGATGTAGCAGACCAGGTGGGCCGCCGGTACCGCCGCATGCTCCGGCGATGCCCACCCCGCGATCTTGAGAAAAAGGGGGTAGCCGTAGGTACGGGTCGTCCCCAGCACCTGCTCGAGCCATCGTTTGGAATCCAGAGACAGGTTGGCCAGATTCAGGTAGCCGCTGCTGTCCGGCACCCGTTCCGCCACCAGCAGCCCAGCCTCAGCGCACCGCCACCACAGCACCAGCGCCTGGGCCAGCAGCCAGGGCAGCGGATGCGCCAGCCAACCTATCCGCCGACCGCGCCGATCCTCCCCCACACCCTCCTCTCCCTCGGCGTTCACGACCTCGTCACCTGCCAACGCCCATGCCTCCAACTCGTCCAATCGATCTCGTTGCCGAGACTCTATCCGACCCACTCCTCCAGCACCAAGGGCGACGCCCGGGATGGCAACCAACGCCCCTTGGTGGGCGCTAATCGATTGAAAACAAAGTCATCAACATTTGGGTACCCCCTGTTGGGAGGTCATATAGAAAAGGCGCAAGGACAAGCGTGGAGGCAGCAGAATTAGCCGGAACGTATACGGTTCAACCGCCGGTCGATCTCGAAGAGTTGGGTGTCGAGGAAGGCTTGGAAGATGGAGAAGCTCTGGTCCGCGTTCAGTCGCTCTGCCACCAGATCGTGGAAGGCTCGCTTGCGCAGTCCGAAGAGCTTGCGCCTCACTTCCCGCAGCTCCTCCTCCGGACTCTCGTGGGCGAGACCCTGGGCTACCGCGTCGACCTCGATGTAATAGACGTCGATGCGATTCTTCTTCACCCGTCGGGCCCACTCCCGGAGAGCCAAGAGCCCCGATCCCAGGCTCAAGACGAGGGTCAGGGCAAGGCTCAGTGGCTCGGCGTAGGTGACCAGCAACGGAGGGTCGTTGCGGTGGTAAAAGCTCGCGGCGCCGGCGTGCAGGGGAAAGCGCAGCCCGCGGGACCCCTGGATCTCGCTCATCTCGGCGGCGGCGGGATGCTTCTCCATGAGGGCAAATTTGTTCGCGAAGAGCTGCTCCACCACCCGGCGCACCAGATGGTGGGGAACATCCTCCCGAGTCACCAGCAGAGCGTCCACCGACACCGTCCCCACCGCCTCCTGTGGATAGGAGCCGTAGGTCTGGGCAGGCACCACCGCCGGCTCCATCCCCGGCAGAGCGAAGATCACACCCTCCAGAGAAGAGCCGGCGACACCGGGCTGCCCCAGGGACAAGAGGGTCGCCCGCTGCCCTTCGAGCAGCCGCTGGACCATCGGCGTCTTCAGCCCGGCGAGGAAGACCGCCGCGTCCAACTCGCCGTTCTCGAAGGCGACCGCCGCTGCTTCATTCCCGTGAAATGAGGCACGACAATCCGTGAAGCTCATCTCGAGGTGGTTCAAGAGACGCGCCATCGTCCGCCGGGCTCCGCTCGTAGGACTACCGAAATTGACCCTTAGGCCGCGCAGTTCCTCCACCGAGGAGATACCTGCATCCCGGCGCACCACGATCTGCAGGACTTCCTGGTAGAGCTTCGCGACGGTGCGGACCTCTGCCTTTCCCGAGCTGTCATTCTGGACGAAGGCAAAGTTCACCGAGGGCTTACCCCTCCCTGCGGCATCGGTCAGCAATTGCATATTCTCGGTGCTGCCGGAGGTCTTCTCTACCGAGACGGGGATCGAGCCGAGCTTGTCGGCGAGGACCGACCCCATCGCCTCCCCCAGCGGCCGGTAGGTACCGCCCTTCGGCCCCGAGGCCAGGAGCACTGCATCACCGCGGCCGCGCTGTAGCTGGAACCATAGGATCCCGGAGACCAGCGCCACCACCGGTAGGGTCACCACAGCGAGAAAGCGTAGGCGGTGCAAGAGGCTCTCGCCCCGTTGGCTATCGTCGGCGCCCAAGGTCCCTTCCCCGTCTAGACAGTACGGCGGACTCGTCGGCGCAGGAGTAGCAGCGCCCCGGCGTGGAGAATCAGGGCCAAACCTCCCAGGGCCGCCACTGCAGTTCGGAAATGCGCGCTCCAAATGCGTCGAATGGGCAAAGCTCGCTCCTCCGGCGGCACCGCTTCTAGCGGTCCCTCCAGGCCGATCTCCTCATACCACTCATCCACCGGTTGGTAGGAGTTGTAGACGAAGGCTTGCTCCGGAACGACATAGGCCGAAGCGAAGGAGTCTTCCGGGGGCTGCACCGTTCGCAGCTCGGCCCCGACCCCGTCTGCAGGCACCGGAGGAATCACGTCGTCTGGCTTGGCATGGCAGATGCTAGCCGAGCTGGCCAACAGCCCCGTGTAGGTCCAGTAGAGAGGGTTGACCCGGAGCAGCGGCTGGGACCATTGGGGCAGATCCTTGGGGGCGACCAAGATGCCGCCGGCAACGATGGAAGGCAGCAGGACCAGCGGGATCATGAAGATCGCCGCCGCCGCAGTGTTAAAGAAGGAGGAGAGAAAGAGCCCCAGGGCGTTACCGAAGACGTAGGCAGCAAAGAGCAGGAAGAAGACGTGCATCGGGCTCATGAGGTTGATCGCGCGGAGAATGCCCCCGTACTCCGACCCCACCCAATCACCATATTGATGGATATCCCCCACGCCCAGGACTGGGAAGAGGATGGCCACCAGGAGCAGAGCCTGGAGAGCGCTGGCCAGGGCCGCGATGAAGACCTTGCTGCCATAGGTGGAGAACAGGCTGGTGCGGAATCGGGTCTCGTGGCGAATGACCGCAAAATCGGCGATGAGATCCCGGATGGTGAAGGAGATGCCGGCCCAGACGCAGGCGAGCCCGAGAATGAACAGGCCGCTAGGCTCCAGACAGCCGGGAAGGTAGAAGGCCTTGAGGATGAGGATGACCGCCAGAGGCAAGGCCAAGGCGAGCACCAACCCCGGAGTATCTCGGGTGCGGATCATCCACTGACGCCGAGCGAGGACGGGTAATTGAGAGATCAGCCCCAAGGGCTTGCCCCCCTTCGGGGGCACCTTCTCTTCCCCATCCGCCTCGCCCTTCAGCCCTGGCCCCGGAGATCCCCCGGGCGACACGAGCGGGCTACCGTCGAGCCCCTCCTCGAGGCATTGGTAGAGCTCTCCCATGGAGGCGATGCCGAAGTGGTGAAGCAATCCGGAGGGACGGCCGAAATAAGCCGGCTCACCGTTGGCGCTGAGGCAGAGCACCTTGTCGAAGTGAGTCAGACCGCCGAGCACGCCGTGGGTAGTGCAGACAACAATCTTGCCGCTATCGGCGATCTCCCGGAGCATCAGCATTACCCCGGCCTCGGTGCGCGGGTCGAGGCCGCTGGTGGGCTCGTCCAACAACACCACGTCGGTGTCATCCCCCACCAGCTCCTGGGCGACGCTGACCCGCTTGCGCTGGCCGCCGCTGATCCCACGGCGCACGGCGTCGCCGATGCGGCTCTCCCGGACTTCTTCCTGATTCAGCCCCAGGCGCTCCATGATCTCGCTGGTCAACCCCTCCAGGTCGCCGCTGGAGCGTTGCAATCCTTTGAGCTGAGCGGTCATGGAGATGGACTCCTCTACCGTCAGGCCGGCGAAGAGCAGGTCGTCTTGGGGCACGAAGGAAATGCGCCGGGTCACCGCCCCCAGTCCCGGCTCGATGGCCACACCGTCCAGGGTCATGGCCCCCCCGTCGGTGCGGCTGATACCCGCCAGGGCGTTGAGCAGAGAAGACTTGCCACACCCCGAGGGTCCGATGACCGCCACCATGGTGCCGGCGTGAGCCCAGAAGCTCAGGCCGCGGAAGATCGACCGGCGAGTGCCCCGATAAGGCACGGAGAAGCTCAGGTCGCGAACCTCCAACTTGATGGTGGCCCCCCGCTGCCGCACCACTATCCGCGAAGGCTCACTCTCGAAACGCAGGACATAGCGTCCAACGCCGACCTCGTCGCCGGAATCGAGGACCTCGTGCTGCGCCAGCACCTCGGTACCGCGAGTCAGCAAGGGCTCCGAGCCGAGATCCCGGATCGACAGGCGCCCGTCCCGTAACTCGAGGGACGCTTGCACACCGTCGATGGGTGCCCGCGGCAGGCGTATCTGGGCCTCCGCGGATCGGCCCAGGAGGATCTTTCTGCCCTCCTCCAGAGGAATCTTCGCGATGACCTCCGAAGCTTCCGCGGCCCGGGGATCAATGCCATAGCGTGAGAGATCGTCCAGACTTTCACCGAGGACATCGGCCATTCTGCGCAGCAGCCGATACTCCGCCAGCGAAAGATTGTCGTCGCTGGCCACCACCGCCACCAGGACTTCGATGAGTGGCTGCTTGTGGGCGTCGGGCCATCGCTCCAAGGCATCCAGGGCCGCTCCCAAGACCTCCGGACGCGGCGCAGCGACCAGCTCGCTGACCATACGATCCAATGCACCGGCACTGATACCAATCCCCCAACGGCGGCCCAGCTCGTGACGAATACTCTTCTTTTCTTCGGCGGTGAGTACCTCGTCACACAGTGCCATCAGACATACCGCGGCGACGGCGGTGCGCGCCTCCTCAGCGGTGAGAATCTCTCCGGCATCGAGCTCGACACCGGAGAGGAGATCCTGGAGACCTTGCATGCTCATCGACCCCGACGCCGATCAGTAGGCGATGCCGACGTGGAACCAGCCCCTGCCCCCCCGGTAGTTCCGGATCTGCAGGCGGAAGGTGCCAGTCCAACGGGGCGTGATGGTGACGATGGGATAGTTGTCCCGTAGAGTGTCCCGAGCGACCAGATTGCCGTTCTCGTCGTAGAGAAAGATGTCCAGATCCCGGATGTTGCTGCAGCCGGCAGCAAAGAGGGCGTAGGTGACATTGCGATAGAGAGTGACCGTGTAGGTCATGCGCTGCCCCTGGGACAGCACGTCCGCATCCTCGTTGCGAATCTCGGTGTAGCCCTTGGGGGCCAGGTGGGTGAGGAAGACGAGAGCGGCCTTGCTCACCGCTTCGTCCTGGCTCGCCTCGGCGGGAACCGTGATCAGAGACAGCATGCAGCAAGCGATGGCGATGAGAGCGATGCGGAGGGTCCACGGACGATTCATGAGCTCTTCCTTTCCAGGTAGGCGTTGGCGGATGGTGAGGCGGCGGATATGAGTGGTGCGGGCTGCGGGAGCGGCCGGTTGTGAGCTGGTCACGAGAACAGCTGTTCAGCCAGCGCGGTAAACTTTTCGAGCTCCTCCCGCCCCGGATCCTCGGCGTGGGCCAGCTCGAGGAGTTGAGAGGCAATGCGCCGGTACCTGGCGTCAGATTCCTCAGCGCCGGTGGCATCGGCCAGCGAGGCCTCGATGCGTTGCACCAGATCCGGTTGGGCTAGCAGTTGGGCCAGAGCCGTCGCCTGGTCCTCTGTCTCAACCTGCTGCGCCGTCACGATGCCGCCGCGCAACCAGGCTGCGGCGGTCACCACGGTCATGCCTTCCTCGTCGAGTTCGTCGGCCAGGTCTCGCAGTCCCTGCTCGCGCAGGCTGTCCAGGACCTTGAGCAACTGCGCTGCCGAGATGGTGCCCGTCTTGACCTTGCCCAGAACCTCCTGCAGAGCCTGCCGAGATTTGCTGTCTTCGGGCACACCGAGGGCCTTCGATCCAGCTAGCAACGCCTCCAAGCATCGGGCAGTGGTGGGATTGTGTTGGCGGATCGCCGCGAAGGCGAGCTCGCCCATGAGCGAGCCGAATTGCAGCTGGGACTGTACTGCCGAGAGCTTCTTCCATTCCGGCGCGGAGCAGCGCACCTCGACGGTAGCGAAGTCCTCCACCAGCCCCGTGTCCTGGAGCGACTGCTGAATCTCGCCTACCGCGGGGAATTGCAGCACCGCCTTGTCGCGCACCCCGGGCTCAAAGGGAACGTCTTCGGTTTGCTCCGCCGACAGCGCCGAGATCGAGCAAAGGGCGGCGACGATACAGGCGACCGTCGAAATCAAGAATCTGGTCATGACTCCTCCTTCAAATATTGGTTGTGGCACGCCATCGCCGCCGGGGTCCGGGAGCGAGGTGTGACGGTGCGGCCTAGCTTCGAACGAACACTGATAGCGTTACCGTCTTTTCTTATAGAAGCGGAATTCAGAGATTTGTCAGGTCAACACTTCAGCCCCATCCGCATCGCAGAGGAGGAATGTCGACAAACGACAGAACGGCCGGCGGGAGCCAAGAAGCTCTCGCCGGCCGCTAAGGAGAGGTCAGAAGGTGACGATTCAGACTACGGGCAAGTCATGAACGCCCGGGTGTCCTGGATCGGCTGGAAGGGGGTGCGGAGGGGGTTGGTGTAGGTTCGCTGTTGAGTCGAGACGGTGTCGGTGACGGTGAGGACGACCTCGACGTTGGTGAGGCCGGCGGCGAAGACCCAGAAGGAGTTGAAGCTGGTGCCGCAGCCGTCCAGCACCTTCACCAGGACTTCCGCGTTGTCCTCTTCGAAGAACCAGAAATAGCCGGAGTCGTCTGCTTGGGGCAGGTTCACGGCGACGCCCGGACCAGTTTCCCCCTCGCGGGTGGTCCAGCGGGCTTCGACGGCGAAGCGGCCGCTGTTGAGACAGAGGACGGTGGCGCTGGGCTGGCAGAAGCCTTGGCGCTCGAGAGCGAAGTCGATGTTCGCCGTGGCCTCTCCCAACGTCACCGAGACCGGCGTACCGGCGGTGACGTCGCAATCCGGCTCCGGGAGATCGCCGCAGGGGAGCTCGTCATAGAGCTGCGGCTTGTAGCCGGGCACCAGGCGGGTGGTGACAAAGTAGTCGCCGGGGGCGAGGCCGGAGATCTCGTAGCGGCCGTCCTCGCCGCTGCCGGTGATGCGCACTCGCTCGCCCGCGCCGCTCCAGGCGTCGATCACGGCGCTCAAAGTACGGCCACCGGCGCTTCGCACGGTGCCGGTGATGCGGCCGCCTTCGGCGAGCGCCAAATCGATATTCTCCACCACCGAGCCCGGAGCCGTGAGGAGGATGGGAACGCCCTCGGTGACGTCGCAGGTGCCGTCGGCCTGGGGACAGAATTGACCGCCGTAGAGCTCATCGGCCCAGAAGAAGTTGGCGAAGGTCCGCAGGTAGTAGGTGCCCTGGGGCAATCCGAAGAATCGGTAGCGGCCGTCGGCCCCGGTAGATGTCGCGTCGAGGAAAGTTCCCTCCGAGTCGTGAAGCCAGATCACCACATTCGGAATCGGCTCCCCGGTGCCCTCCGCCTCGACCAGACCACCGACGGCGCTTTCCGGAACGAGGTTGAAGTCGATGCCGGCCACGTCTTCGTCCAAAGCGGGGACGATGGCCGTTCCGGACTCGACGACACACTCCACCAGGCAGGGGATGTCGTCCCAGACTTGGTCGACGAAACCGTCCGCCTCCACCACGACATAGAAGGTGAATCCCGCCGGCAAGCCGGAAAAGCTGTAGGAGCCATCCGCCTCGGCGACTACGGAGCGAATGCGGTAGACCTCTCCAAAGTCCTGGGAGAAGCTGTAGAGGGTCACCTCCCCGGTCACCGCTGTCGAACCACCCAGATCGAGCACCGTACCGCTGATCACCGCGTCAGGATCGAGCGCGAAGTTGATGCCGGAGGTGACGCCCACCTCCGGCACCTCCACCGGCCCTCCCAGGCCGATGGCGCAAGCCTCGGTGGCCTTGGGCCCGAAGCACGGTCCACCGAAATAGACCTCCCCCACGTAGCCTTCCGGCGGCTGGTCGATATAGATGTAGTAGAAATCTCCCGCGGGAACGTCGGAGATCGTGTAGAAGCCGTCGGCGTCGCTGATCCCCGGATTGCCGCTGCCGGAGAGGCGCACCACGGCGCCGGCCAGAGGCTCACCGGTGAGAGCGTCCGTCACCCGGCCTTCGACGCTCCCGGCGAAGGCCACCGGCGCAAGGAGCCAGCCCGCGAGCAAGGCCAGGGCGCAAGCCAGGAAGCGTCCGATCCGAAGCGGGGGCCGAGCCGTTTCGTCGGTCCCCCAGGGCTCGGCCTCGGGCCGGCTCCGGCCAGCTATCCGCCCCCCCTGACTCCGCTCGATCCTCGCTCTGCGACGCGCGAATTCTCGACTCTCACGGTATGCCATCGGCCCCACTCCTCTCCAGCTCATGTTCGTCTGCTCAGAAGCCTTCCGCTCCCAAAACTGGTGGGGGGAGAAGCTTCGCCCTTTCGGATTAGTCCATGCTAATAGAGCATATTTCTCACCCGCTGTCCAGCTTCCTCGGTTGGCGAAGCGGGCGGTGGGGAGTGCTCTATTAGGAGAGAGAAGCAGACAGAACCGTGCGAGAGGATTGGTTTGCCATGGCACAAGGCCATGGTCTGGAGAGACTTCCGGCCCTTGGCTTTCCGGACGAAGAGGTGACCGAGAAACCAAGGACCGGTTCGAGGGCGGTGAAATCTACCAGTACTGACAGATGTCGTTGACGCAAGCCACGCCGTTGGCCTGAGGACAGGCGTTCCAGCAGTGCAGGTCATGGGCGCAGATGGAGGTGGGACAGATGGGACCTCCCCCTCCTCCACCACCGCCGCCGCCACCGCCGGAGTAGGTGTAGTGGCAGAAGTCGCTGACGCAGGTCGCCGTCTGCGCCGAGGGACAGGCCGAGCGGCATTGCTGGTCGGAGGTGCAGAATCCCTGCGGACACACCAGCGGCTGCGGCTCGGGGGTCGTCGGCAGGTCTGCACCGGTCCAAGAATCACCGCTCCAGCTGGCGGCGTCTGCACTGTTCGCACAGGTCTCAGCGGGGACGACCTGCTCCAATCCCGGCGCGGCCTCCACCGGAGCAAAGATCCAGACCCAAGCCAAGGCCGACATCATCAACACGCTCCATCTACTCATCGAGTCCTCCTTGAAGAAACATCACCCGACTCCCCCACCACCCACCATGGGCACCGGCGGATCGGGAGAAATAAGACCTAACGGCCGAGAGAATGATAGCGAGGAATCGAAGTCTTTGCAGAATCGAAGGATTGCTCAAGCAGTCTGCGCCTGCATGACCACGAAGGTCATGTCGTCGGCGAGGGCGCGGCGGTTGCGCCAGCCGTCGGCGGCGTGGGCGAGCTCCGCGATGATCTCCTCCGGCGCCAGCTCGGCGGCCCCGGAGAAGACCGCGCGCACCCGCTGGTACCCGAAGACCTGCTCCTCGGGGCTGAGCAGCTCCGGAAACCCGTCGGTCATCAGCAGCAGGGTGTCGCCGGGGTGCAGCTCGGTGGTGTGGCTGCGGTAGGGAAAGCCCAGCAGACCTCCCAGGGGCATGCCCGGAAGCTCCACCTCTTCCACCTCGCGGTGGCGGCAGCGGTAGATCAGCGCCGGTGGCATGCCGGCAGACGAAATCTCCAGCTTCGGCCCGTCGATGCGGACCACCGCCAACGCCATGGCCATGCGCTCCAGCCCCATGCCCTTGATGGTGCGGGAGCCCTGGTGCAGGAAGTCCGGCAGCTCGGAGTCCGGGGCGCGGGTGGCGAAGAGGCTTTTGATCACCGCCACCAGCGTACCGGCGCGGGCACCGTGACCGGTGGCGTCACCGATGGCGGCGATGAGGCCACCGCCCTCGGCGTCCACGAAGTCGTAGTAGTCGCCCCCCACCTCGGTGGCAGTGCGAGTGTAGACCGCCAGCGACATCCCCGGCGGCTGCGGTACCTGCCGGGGCAGCAGAGCCAGCTGAAAGCGCCGCGCCTCCTCCAGCTCCCGGCTCTTGCGCGCGTTCTCCACCTCCAAGAGCTGACGCTGGAGCTCCTGCTCCTGGCGCTCCCGTTCCTGCTCCAGGAGCTGTCGCTGATTCTCGCTGAGCTCGTAGGCCATGCGGTTGAAGGAACGCGCCAGCTGGCCGATCTCGTTCTCCGAGGAAACCGGCACCCGCACTTGGAGATCGCCGGCGGCGATGCGCTCGGCACCGAGGCTGAGGGCACTGAGAGGCCGGGTGAGATGGGCCGAGAGAGGCAGGATTCCCAGCAGGGCGAGTCCCAACAAGGCCAAGCCCAGCACCAGATTGCGCACGGCGGCGGCTCGCATCTGCTCCACCGACTCCTGGATCGGCCGCGCGACGCCGAAGGTGATGCCGGTGTTGGGATCCCGGCGGGCTGCCACCACCCAGCCGCCGGCGCCGCGCATTTGGGAGTCTGCATCCCCCAGCTCCATGGCCTCCGCCGGCACCGCCTCGAGACGCTGGCGATCCGACGGTCGCTGGGTAAACAGACGCCCGTTGAGGTCCCGGGCGAAGGGTACCTCTCCCCGATCCCGCGGCGTCCGCGCCAGCACCGCCTGCACCAGCTCTTCACCGGGGATCCGAGCCATCAGCGCCCGCCCGGGCATCACTTCCTGCGGCGGGCCTTCCCGCTGCGAACCCACGGCCGCGAGGGCCTTCTGCAGCCAATCCCGCGTTCCTTCCGGCACGCCGGAGGGCTCGCCGGGGGGGTTCTCCACGGCGCCGAGCTCCTCCGTCTCGGTGATCACTTCCGGAGTCTCCGGTGCCGCCGGAGCTCGCGGTCCGTCCTCCGGCCACACCAGCTCCAGCGTCTCCTCGCCGGCCGGCGCGGCGATCATCAATTCCAGCTTCTCCACCAGCGGCAGCGCCACCGGTCCCAGCTCCGCCAACAGCTCCTCGCGCAGCTCCCGCAGCTCGACGGCGGACAGCGGGCGGCCCGTCGCCGCATCGAAGGCCGATTGCTGAAGGGCCAGCACTCCGAGGCGCTCGACGGTCCGGCTGAGATCCTGCTTGGAGCTCGCCAGACGCTCGGCCATCTCATCTGCCAGCACCAACGCCTCCGCCTCCACCGCCTGGCGGAAGGCATCCTGGGAAGAGCGATAGGAGAGCAAGACCAGGAGCGCCAGGGGCAATACGGCGAGGATCAGAAAGGCGAGGAGGAGCTGGGTACGAAGCTTCATGGCTCGAAGGGTGAGGACGGCGCCGTCAGCGGACGCCGTTTCGAAGTACGCAAGGCCAGGCCGGAGGTTTCCTTCTCGAAGCGATGAAGCTCAGAACGCGGAAACGCTAAGAAACCGTCGGAATGGCCTGGCTCGGCGTGTGCTCTCCGCTGCGCAGATCTTCTGGGACCTTGCGACGGGGCGGTCTCGGGGCCGATCGGGGACGGGCCAGAGAAGGAGCCCCACTCCGGCGATAGGCTTGTACCAGCGCCGCCCAAAACGCCACCTGCAAGCCAGCCCGCAGGAAGAGCACGATCTGCTGCAGCAAGAGCATCAGCGAGATGGTCCAGACGCAGTTGGGGGTCCACGGTATGCGCACGGCGGCGTAGAGGGCCTGCACGATCACCAGGCTGAGCACGAAGGCCAGGTGCAGGAGCAAGAGCCGCAAGGGACGCCGGAGCACCCAGGCGCAGCCGCGGAGAAAGCCCCGCAACATGGAGCGGTGGGCGTGGTGCACGGCGGCGATGCGAGACAGATCGTAGGCCAGGTCGATCCAGGCGAAGAAGGGGTAGGCCACCACCAGCCCCAGCGCTGCCAGGCCATAGAACCAGCGCCCGTCCCCGGTGCTGTCCGCCACCGTTCCTCCGAGCCAAATCGCCGCCGCCGGCAGCGCCAAGACCGCCGCCAGAGCCAGAGAGAAGACCAACAGGGAGCGCAGGAAACGCACCAGGTAGCGGCCCATGGCAGCCCAGAAGGTCGCCGGTGGAGCGGCGGTGGAGTGCAGGAGAGAATGCACCACGCCGCCGGCCACCGCCAGCTGGATGACAAACGCCAGCAAGGCCATCAGCGGCAGCAGAAGCATCGCCGGCCGGGTATGGAGCTCACCGCTGAGCACCAGCTCGAACCAGACCGCGAGAGCCTCCCCTTCCAGCACGCCCGACGCCGCGGGGCGCCGGTTCAAACCTTCGAACAGGCTCGGCGCCAGCACCAAGAGCCAAAGAAGCGCCGGCAGCGCCGAAGCCAGGTAGACCGAGAGCACCAGCCCCGGGCGCCCCACGGCCTGCCGCAGTCCGGACCACCAGGGCGCCAGCCTGCGAGCACCGGAGCCCCGGGAGCCTGCCTTCCTGGGAGCCTCCACCCCTTCCATTTTCAGCAGCACCTCAGGTCACCCACATCAGAGCCTGGAACAGACTCTGTACCCAAAACAAGAAGGTTGCCGCCACCTTGGTCGCCGGACGCCGGTCCGGCTCGACGGAAAGGCCGTTGTTGAGGGTGTTGCTGTCGAGCACCAGGTGGTGGTCGGGATCCACTCGGGCAGCCACCAGCGGTGAGCGGCGGCGCACCGTTCGATGCCACCAGCGCCCCTCGCCGTTCCAGGTGTAATGCTGCAGCTCGCCATCCTCGAACTCCAGCTCCACCACCACCGGATGGTGAAAATCGCCCTCCCGAACGATCTCTACCCGAGACTCGTAGAGCCATCGCTCGTCGAGCTGATCCGGGTCCTGACCGTGGGCCCAGGTCTCGTTCCAATCGTCGATGGTATGCCGTTCCTCTCCCGCGGGGCCGGGGCGCCAAAACTGTCCCTGGGGTGGCTTGAGGGGTCGAGACCGGACCCGGCGCACCGAGTAGTCCAGCACCGCCGGAGAGCGCAGCGCCTGGCGAAAGAACCAATCCAGGTCCTGCTCCGCCACCAGGGACACCGTCGCCTCGAAATCGGCGGTGGAGGGATGACGGAATCGATAGCGCTGAAAGTAGGTCCGAAGAGCGCGGTGGAAGGTCTCTTCTCCTAGCAGATTGCGCAGGTGCATGAGCGTCATGCCGGGGCGCCCGTAGCTGGCGTCGCCGTAGCGGCCGCTGGAGGCGAATTCCCAGGACGGGGTGTTCACCGGCGACAGATAATCCCCTTGCGCCACCGCTCGCCGCCGTGCCATGCGGGGATCCAGGTCCAGCCCCAAGAAGGTGATGGGCACGAGAAAGTCTTGGCCCACGTCCATCTCGTAGTAGGTAGTGATGCCCTCGTCGAGCCAGCTCTCCTCGAACTCATTGCTCGCCGCCATACCTTGGAAATATTGATGAGCGGTCTCATGGAGGATTACCAGCTCGGGGACCGGCAAGCGTTGCAGATAGGGGTAGTTGAAGAGCACCGAGGTGCCGGCGGTGATCAGGGTCGGGTACTCCATGCCCCCCGAGCCCTCCGCGCCGTGGGCCGGATCCACCACCGTGAGGGTCTCGTAGGGATAGGCCCCCAGGCGCAGCCCCAACCCCACCAGCGAGCGCTTGGCGGCCTCCAGGTGCACCGCTGCCTGGGCGCGGTGGGAGGGCTGCAGCAGCAGGCGCAGGGTCACCGGTGAAATCTCCAGCTGCTGGGGGGACATGCCCAACTTCTCGGCGAAGCTCCTGCGCAGGGCTTCGGGCACGTCCACGGCGGGATCCAGAACGTCCTCGAAGACTTCGAAATCCGGATCCGCCGCCCAGGCGAAGTCGTGCACCCAGGCCTGGCGGAAGCGCACCCGATACCGCCCATCGGCGGTCTTCTCCTCGACCAAGCGGCCGGTGGCGCCCACCTTGCCCTGGTAGCGCTCGGGCAGGTCCAAGGTGACGTCGTAGTCACCGAAGTCGGCGTAGAACTCGCTGTGGGCGTGGAATTGGTGGCAGTTCCATCCGGGCTGTCGGCGACCGCGCACTCCGGCATCCTCGAAGACACCGATCTTGGGGAACCACTGGCCGCCCAACACGTAGTCGCCGTGGGCACCGGTGCGCGCGAAGACGCTGGGCATGCGGGCGTTGAATTCGATCTCCAGCTCCACCGAAGCACCGGGAGCCAGGGGCCGGGGCAAGGGATAGGCGACGACGGTGCGATCTTCCGGGTTGCCGTCGTCGGGAGCCAGGAAGCGCTCCCAGGGCTTGAGATCGGTGCCGTCGGGCAGCCGCAGGGCCTGCACTTCGATCCACCCCCATCCCTCCCGGTCGAACTCCGTACGCCGCAGCTTGCCACCGCTCTCCAGCATGAAGGTGCTGCGGTTGTTGGCGAAGGCGTTGAGATAGAGGTGGAAGCGGAGCTCGTGAATCGGCACCGAGGACGTATTGCGCCAGGTCAGCTGCTGACGGCCGGTGAGCTCGCGGGTCTCCGGCTCGTAGCGCGCTTCCATCCGCAGGCTGTAGACCAGATCCTCGTTGGATTCCGGCAGCCCCTGACCGAGCACTGGGAGACCGACTCCGATCATGAGAGCGAGAAAGAGCCCGCCAAGCCTCCAGGGTCCACCATGCTTCCGCCACCGAGCTCGAGAAGAGCCTCGGGCTCGCCGCGACCGCCCCATCGCGCCGGCAGGGAATGGGTAGGCTGAAGTGGATACCACGAGAGCAGGATACCGATCCGAGGCCCGTCAGAGCAAGCCCGGCATTGCCAGCCCGGCATTGCCAGCCCGCCAGCGCAGGCCCGCCAGCACACCCATCAATGCCAGCCCAAGAGCCCGGCTCGGAAGGCTCCAAATCTGAAGGCCCGGCCCCGAGCGCCCCCGGCTGCGACAACAAGTCTCCCCACTTCGTGTCTCTTGGACTTGCTTCGGTATATCCTCGGAGCCGGAAATGATGCAGCACGATCTTCGTTCCAGGACGGCCCCTTCATTGAGCCAGCCCTCTTGAGCCAGCTACCGTGAGCCAGCTGTCACCGCCCCTGGAAGCAACCGCCGCGGAGAGCTCCAGCGGTGAGCTCGGTGCCCACTGGGATGGCCGAGGTGTGCATTTTTCGGTCTACGCCGGAGAAGCCACCGCCGTGGAGCTCTGCCTTTTCGACCACCCCGCGCAAGGCCGGGAGTCGGCGCGCCACTCCCTCCGCCGTCGGGAGGACGGTATCTGGCAGGTCTATCTCCCCGGTCACGGACCGGGACAGCTCTATGGCTACCGGGTCCACGGCCCATACCAGCCGCGCTTCGGCCAGCGCCACAATCCCGCCAAGCTGCTCCTCGATCCCTACGCCCGGTCGGTGGCGGGGGAAGTGGTGTGGAGTGACGAACTCTACGGCTACCAGCCCCAGGAGCCCCAGCGGCCTTCGAGTCGGGACAGCTCCCCCTTCATGGCCAAGGCGATGGTGGTGGACCCCTCCTTCGCCTGGGGCGACGACCGGCCTCCGGCCCATCCGTGGTCCGAGACCCTGATCTACGAATGCCACGTCAAGGGCATGACGCAGCTGCATTCGCTGATCCCGAGAACGCTGCGGGGCACCTATTTGGGCCTGGCCCAGGAACCGGTGCTGGAGCACCTGCTGAGCTTGGGGGTCACCGCCGTCGAGCTGCTGCCGGTACAACACTCCCTCACCGAGCACCGCCTGCACCGCATGGGCCTGGCCAACTATTGGGGCTACAACACCCTCGCCTTCTTCGCCCCGGATCGCCGGTTCACCAGCCTCGACGACCCGGTGCGGGAGTTCAAGACCATGGTCCGGAGGCTGCACCGGGAGGGGCTGGAGGTGATCCTCGACATCGCCCTCAACCACACCGCCGAGGGTGACCACCGAGGACCGACCCTCAGCCTCAAGGGTTTCGACAACCTCGCCTACTACCGGCTGCAGGACGGCCACCCGCAGCGCTACCTCAATTACTCCGGCTGTGGCAACACCCTGGACATCCGCAAGCCCCGGGCGCTCCAGCTGGTGCTCGACTGCCTGCGCTACTGGGTGCGCGAGATGCACGTCGAC
This sequence comes from Acidobacteriota bacterium, assembly GCA_034211275.1. Lineage (NCBI taxonomy): Bacteria > Pseudomonadati > Acidobacteriota > Acidobacteriota bacterium. Next base: position 5,862 of record JAXHTF010000023.1, on the reverse strand, counting down.
GGCTTCCGCTTCGATCTGGCGCCGGTGCTGGCGCGGGATCCCGCGGTCTTCAACCCCCACGCCCCCCTCTTCCAGGAGATCCAAAGGGACCCCCTGCTGAGCTCCGTGAAGTGGATCGCCGAGCCTTGGGACATCGGGCCGGAAGGCTACCGGCTGGGAGGTTTTCCGAGCCCCTTCCGGGAGTGGAACGACCGCTGGCGGGACACCGTTCGCTCCTTCTGGCGCGGCGACGCCGGCCGGGTGCCGGAGCTCGCCAGCCGCCTGGCGGGCAGCCGCGACATCTTCCACCGCCGGCCCAACGCCGACATCCATTTCGTCGCCTGTCACGACGGCTTCACCACCCGCGACGTGGTCAGCTACGAGCGCAAGCACAACCAGGCCAACGGCGAGGGCAATCGCGACGGTCACGGCCACAACCTGAGTCGCAACTGGGGCCACGAGGGCGCCACCGATGATCCCGTGATCCAGTCCTTGCGGCGCAAACTCCACCGCAGCCTGCTCACCACCGCCCTGTTCTCCCAAGGAGTCCCCATGCTCTTCCACGGCGACGAGATGGGCCACAGCCAGCGGGGCAACAACAACGCCTACTGCCAGGACAATCCCACTTCCTGGCTCGATTGGAAGCTGCGCCGGGAGGAGGCCCCCCTCCTCGCCTTCGTCCGCCGGGCGAGCCGCCTGCGGCGCTCTCTGGGTTGGGCCTGGCGTCCCCAGGGCGGCGATCTGCCCGCGCCCCATTGGTTCCATCCCTCGGGCCGAGCCATGGGCGATGAAGAATGGAACGACGGTGAGCTGCGCAGCTTGGGCATGTGTCTGCGCGAGCCCGGCGGCACCGGAGCCCTGCTCTTGCTGCTCCACGCCGGGGACCAGGGGCTCCGATTCCAGCTGCCACAGATCTCCGCCGGCTGGCACCTCGCCCTGGACAGCGCCGCACCGGAGCTCGAGCTGGGCACCGCTCCCCCACGCCAGACCGAATCCTTCCTCGAGAGTCACTCGGTCCAATGCCTGGTGGGCACCGTGGAGATCTGATCACCTGTGGTACTTTTTTCCTTTCCAGTAGATCACCGAGACCATTCGAGAAGCCCTTGGCCAGAATCCTAGTCGTCGATGACGATCCCGACATCGTCCTGCTCGTGGAAGCGTCGCTGGAAACCGCAGGGCACCAGGTGGTAACCACCACCCAACCGAGCCAGGTGGTGGCCTTGGCTGCCGAAGAGGACGTGGACGCGGTGGTGCTGGACGTCCTGATGCCCGGGGTCTCGGGCTACGAGGTGCTACGCCAGCTGCGCACCAACGGCCGCACCGCTCGGCTGCCGGTGCTCCTCCTCTCCTCCGCCAGCGAGAGTCGCCAGCGGGTCCACGGGCTGCGTCAGGGGGCCTCCGACTTCGTCGCCAAACCCTTCGACCCCGACGAATTGGTGTTGCGAGTGGGGCGGCTGGTGGAAGCCGTCGACTCCCGGGAGCTGGAGGGACACCTGGAGAGCTATCCTTTCTGGGAGCTGCTCCAATCCCTCCAGCACGGACGTCGCAGCGGGCACCTGGAGCTCCAAGACCTCCCCCAGCCTGCCTACCTGCGACTCCATCTGGGGGGCGTACAACTCGCCGCCTTCGGCAATCTGGTAGGCCGCGAGGCCGCCCTGGCCATGGCCCACGAAGCCCGAGGACGGTTCAACTTCCGCACCGCCGGCGACGAGGTGGCGGACACCTCCGCCGGCGTCGAGATCTCCATCAACGGCCTGCTCATGGAGTCCGCCTTCCTGCAGGACGAGCTGCGCAAGCTGCAGCGCTTCGTTCCCGGTACCCACCAGCTCCTCCACGCCCTGCCGGGAACCCTACCGCCGCTGCCGGAGACCTTCGAGAGCATCCCGGTGGCGGCGACCTATCTGGGCATCCTGGATCATCCCGACACCAGCCTGAGCAAGCTCGAGGAACGGTTGGCGGTGGCCCCCCAGAAGATCCAGCTGGCCGTCGCTTGGCTCCTCGAGCAGGGGCTGGTGACCACCGCCGGAGCGCCGGCACCGAGCCCCACCACCGGCGAGCCCACCGACGAGATGGCCGCAGCGGTCCGGCGGCTACTGTTGGCGGCACGGCTCAGCGGCCGGGGAGGCGAGAAGGTCCACGTGCTCCTGCTGGCCCAGGGAGAGGCCTGGACTCGCCTGGAAGAACTGGTCGCAGCGGCGGGAGAGGAGTTGGGGGACGCGGCCTGGAGCAAGCTGCACCGCCAGATGCAGCTGCGCCGCGGCGGCACCGCCTCCTTGAGCACCCCCGGCGGTCAGCTCTCGGTGCACGCCCAGCTGCTCACCCAAGCCAGCCTCGGGCGTACCGCCGCGACCCTCGCCCTGTGCACCGCCGTCGGGCTGTGGGTCGACGACTCTTCGGCGGTGGAGCTGGCGGACGATTTGATTCAGCGGCTCGACTCCTCCGAGCGCTCCCAGAGCGGCCTGCTGCTGGCCACCGCCGAGGACACCCTGCGCCGCGCCCGGGAGCGCCTCCGGGGCAGCGAGCGCTGGCGCCTGTCGTCCCAGGCACCGACGTCTTTGAGCAAGCTTCTCTCCCTGATCTGACCCACCCCCGCGGGGCACCCCCAGGGTGGCTTGGAATCCGGCAATACATCACGGGAACAATGTGAGAAACTCAGCCATCCTTGGTCAAAACCTGGAAACGCCGTGATGAGAGCCATCGAACCTCTGCCCACACCGCAAGCTCCTCCCAAAGGTCCGCCGTGAGCGCTTCCGCCGTCGTTCTCATCGGCCTCGACCCGCAACGCCGCAAATCCCTCGCCCAGGGTCTGACCCGCCGCGGCTACGAGGTCGCCCCGGCCCGGGACATCGCCCAGGGAGCCCAATATCTGCAGGCCCTGGAGCCGCAGGTGGTGGTGCTGCCGGTGGAAGATCTGGCGCACCCCGACCTCGTCCCCTACATCGGTGCCGATGCTCCCCGCCGCCGGACCGTGGTGGCCTTGGGTCGAGCCAGTGAGGAGGGCCGGGTACCCCGGCGGGTCGCCTTCCTGGCCACCGAGGGCCTGACCCCGGAGGCCTTTCTCGACCGTTTGCTGCTGGTGCTCCTGGGGCGAGATCTGGACCTGGTCACCGACGCAGAGGTTACCGGCCTCTTGGGCCAGCTCTCCACCCGCCCACTCTTCGAGCTACTGCCGGCCCTGGGCCGCAATCCCTTCCGCGGCGTCCTGGAGCTCCCCAACGGCCAGATCTATGTCGACGGCGGCCAGCCGGTGGCGGCCCGCAGCGGAGAGATCGACGGGCTCAAGGCCTTCTGCAGGCTGGTCACCACCGCCGAGGGCACCTTCCGCCTGCGGCCGACGGAGAGCGTGCCGGCGACCCAGTGGCGGGAGGACCTGGATGCCCTCATGGCCCTCGCCCTGGAGGACTCGTTGGGCGAGATGCCCGATCCGCGCATGCGGGTGAAGGTCGAGGTGGGACCGGAGCTCTTCTCCCATCAATTCACCCCTCTCCAGCAGGAAGTGCTCCAGCTGGCCCGCAACGGCATCGCCCTGGGCCGGCTGCTGGACTCCTCCAAAGTCCCCGACGGCCAGCTCATGGAACAGGTTCTGGAGCTCGAAAGCCTGGGGGTGGTCAAGCTCCTGGAGCCGGAAGCCGGAGTGGCGGTGGTCACCGATTCCTGCTGCGATCTACCCCGAGACCTGGTCCACTCCCTGGGGGTGGAAGTAGTGCCTCTCACCGTCACCTTCGGCCGGCAGGCCTACCTCGACGGCGTCGACCTGAGTCCCGGCGAGTTCTTCCAGCAGCTGGCCACCAACCCGGAGCACCCGTTCACCAATCCACCGCCGCGCAAGGCCTTCGAGGATTGCTTCCAGCGCCTGCTGCCGCGCAAGGACGTGGTGACGGTGCACATTTCGGAGAAGCTGTCCCAGACCGTGGTCCACGCCCGGGAGGCCGCCGGCGAGGCGTTGTTGGTGCAGCCGTCGGAGCGCGACGACGGCCGGCCGGTGCAGCTGGAAGTGGTGGACAGCCGTCAGAGCTCCCTGGCCCAGGGAATGCTGGTGGTCTTTGCCGCGCGCATGGCGGAACGGGGGCTCCCGGCGCCGGAGATCGCCCGCCGGCTGCAGGAGATGCGCGACCGCATCGACTCCTTCTTCGTCGTCGACACCCTCGAGTACCTGGTGCGGGGCAATCGCATCGGCCGTGCCCGGGCCCTGCTGGGTAGCCTGCTGGGCATCAAGCCTATCCTCGGCATCGCCGACGGCGAGGTGGTGGCATTGGACAAGGTGCGGGGCGGCCGCAACGCCCACCGCCGCATCCTCGAGCTGGCTCAGGAGCAGCTGGAGGCCGGAGCGCCGGTGATGGCGACCATCGCCCACTCCCAGGCGCCGGTGTGGGCCGACCGCCTGCGGAAGATCTTCCTCGAAACTTTCCGGGTGGCAGAGATGATCGTCTCCGAGATGGGTCCGGTGATCGGTACCCACGTGGGGCCGGGGACCGTCGGCCTGGGCATCTTCCAACCCACCGAGAGCGAGCTCGAGCTGATCCGACCGCTGGAGCCCGACGCCGAGAGCTAGCAGCCGCCCTGCGACCGCTAGCCGGTACGAATCCTAGCCAGTACGAATCAGGGTCGAGTGGCTGAGGGAGATCTCCTCCCCCTCTTCCTCGTTGGACCAGCTGACCCCCTTCATCCCCTGAGTCCAATCCGGCGGCTCGGTGGTGATCAGTGAATTCAGCTCCCGGCGCACCTGGTCGGCACTGGGGGGGCGGAGCTCGCGGTTGCGCTGCAGCAGCGCCATGATCATCATCTCCAGCTCCGGATCCACGTCCGCCGCATATTCCGACGGCAACACCACCTCGCCCCCGAGGGTGGTGGCCACCATCTCCGAAATGGTCTTGCCGGGGAAGGCGGGAACACCGGTGAGAGCCCGATAGAGGATGGCGCCGAGGCCGAAGAGATCCGAAGCTTCATCGTAGCCCTGACCCCGCAACGCCTCGGGGGCCAGGAAGCCCGGCGTGCCGAAGACCCGGCCGCTCTCCCGCACCAGCTCCGAAACCCAGTTGGCGAGGCCGAAGTCGGTGACTTTGACCATGCCGTTGGGTCCCAGCATGACATTCCCCGGCTTGACGTCGTGGTGCACTACGCTGCAAGCGTGGGCGGCGGCCAGCGCGGCGGCGACCTGGGCGCCGACGTGGGCGACACTCTGGCTGGGCAACCGCTGAAACTCCCGCAGATAGGCGTCGAGGCTCCAGCCTTCCACGAACTCCAACGCCATGAAGGCAGCGTTGGGGGCATCGCCGACGTCGAATACGGCGACGATGTTGGGATGGCTGAAGCGGGCTCCCATCACCGCCTCGTGGAGCAACCGGGAGATCAGCTCGCTACGCGAAAGGGTGGTGCGGGTGACGTCCAGCCGCACGGTCTTGAGGGCGACGGTACGCCGCAGCCGGGGATCCCAACCTCGGAAGACGGTGCCCATGGAGCCCTCGCCGATGACCTCCAACACCTGGTACCGGCCCAGGGTATCCCCCACCGACGGCGCCGTCGCTTCTTCCTCTTCCTCGCCCTTCGCCGTCGCCTCCTCGGTGGTGACGGGACGGCGTCCCAGGAGACGATCCAGCCGCAGGTTGAGCTCGTCCGGATCGAAGGGCTTGCCCAGGTAGTCGTCGGCTCCTTCCCGCAGTCCCCGCACCCGCTCCGGAGCGGAATCCAGCGACGACAGAAAAAGCACCGGGAGGTTGCGAGTGCGGGGATCCGCCCGCAGGGTACCCAGCAGGTCGTAGCCGCTCTTGCCGGGCATCATGATGTCCAGCACCGCCGCATCCACCGCCGTGCGTTCCGCGGCCCCCGCCGCCTCAGCGGGATCGTCGAAGCATAGAACTCGGTGCCCCCCCTGGGTCAGGGCGG
>JAXHTF010000022.1 GCA_034211275.1 Acidobacteriota bacterium | reverse complement strand
GCGCGACACCCACGGTCTCTCGGACTACATGCGGGGGCGGACGTGTGCGTTTCCGCTGCAGCGGTTTATGAGCGTGGATCCGGGGAGGGATGGGTGGAATTTGTATGGGTACGTGGGGGGGGAATCCCCTGAAGTTCCTGGATCCTGACGGACAAGCAGCTTCCTGTAGCTCGGAATCAGACTGCTCAGTTTCGGAGAGGGGGCCGAACGGTGGTCGGAGGAATGAAGCTGATAGAAAACGCATGCTCAAGCAGCGAAAACAGAGACAGATGCGGCGAGAGAATGCCAGCAGAGAAGAAACCAATCAGAACCGTAGCGGGGAAGGGTTTCGGGATCGCGAGCAGGCGAACAGGGGACCTTCCGGAGATACGGACTCTCGTCGAGGAGGGAGGCACCGTGAGAGGAACGTTGGACTCGATGGCGAGGAGCACACTCGAGTTCCAAAGGGCAGAGGAGGGAGAGGAGCGCGAGGTGTTGGTGCTCGCGTTAGTGGTATCCTGCTCATTCTGGACATGGTTCTCACGACCCTGGAAGCACAAGGAGCAGAAGCAGACCTCGGACGCAAGATGTCTTTCTCCGAGAGAGCGTTCTTCGCTGCAACCGGCGAGCGTCCGCCGACATTCGAGGAATGCGTAGCAGCTGGAAATTGCGCCTAGCAGTGGCTCTTCGAGATCTCTTCACAAAACATGATTCATCTTCGTATTAACAAGGCCTTCTATGCCCCCTAAGGCACTTGGACCAGTTGTCCCTAAGCCCTTTCTGAATCAGCTCCTGGGCGCTTTCACGAGGCGGCGAAAAGCCATTAAATACCACGTGCAAGATTTCTCCTTGGAGTTGGACTCAGAGACCGTTGACGATGAGGAGGAAGGACTCCAGCTACAGCTGGTCCGAGTTCAAGTAACTCAATTGGGGGCCCGAGGAACTCGTGTGTCTTTTCACGTCTGGGAAGACGGCGAGGCTTGGCTCCTGCTATGCAAGGCCGAGCCGAAACGCATCGGAGGTTGGTTTTTCAATGAGACATTCCGGGGCTCGGTTGAGGAGCTGTCAGGGTCGCAGATCGTAGAGCTCTTCGAGAAGACTCTGTTCATTGGATCGAGTAGTAGCTCCGGAAGCGACCTCCGCCAGCGAATTACAGAGGTTTGGCAAGGGGCTTTTCGCTAAGGCAGGGTACTCTAATTCCAGGACAGGGGACTGCTTCCTACACCGGTTGCCTCTCCATCGTGGAGAGCTTGTCCTGTCAGGAACACTATCTAGACCCGGGTCTTCCCTCTGCCTCATCGCCACCCGCACCCACGGCGGCGGCGCCCCCTTCTTCTTCGCCGATCACCTGGGCAGCCCGAGGGTCCTGACCAGCGGCCTCGGCACCCTCACCGGCAAGCACCACTACTACCCCTACGGCACCGGGTACGCCCCGGGCCAGGACGACGAGCAGGAGTACAAATACACCGGTCACCAGCGCAGGCGTTCCGACCATGAAGCAGAGCTTGGGGGATCCCAGTATCGAAACTCAATAGAGCGAGAGATTAGGACTTTCAGGAGGCTCTTCCGGCATCGTGGACGATCCGTGCTCCCTGGACGGAGCCGGATCGGAAGATCTCCTTCGACAAGTTCCAAGTAGCGATGCTCCTGGCCAGGCTGTCGATCAGGTGCGGCGGAAGGAGAACCGGGCGCTGCGCGAGCGGGGCGACGAGAGGCTCAGCCGCACCCGGCACTTGTGGCTTGATCACCCGGACAATCTGCCGCAGAAGCACCGAGCGAACTTCGATGAGCTGGTGGTTGAGGCCCTGAAGACCTTCCGCACCTGGATTCCTGAAGAGCCTCCTACCGCCCCTGCAGCCAATCCAACACCTGATCCGCCCATCCTCGGGACGCAGACAGGGCCAGATCCTGGTGCGGGTCGAAGCCGAGGTGGCCGCCGCGGGGGAGCCAGCGGGATTCGACGGTGGGGCCGACTCGTTGGAGGGCGGGCTGGACGGTGTTGGCCGGGACCATGGGATCGTCCTCGGCGCCGACGTAGAGGATCGGCACGGTCGCGTCGCCGAGGATCGGCGCCACGGTGCTTTGGCGGTAGTAGTCGGCGGCGCCGTCGAAGCCATAGCGGGGGGCCACGATGTGGTCGTCCCAATCCACCAGATTGTTGATCCCCGCCGCCTGCGCCACCGGCAGAGGCACCGGGCGGCGTTCCGCGACTGCCCGGTAGATCTGCATCAGGCTGTTCATCAGGTAGCGTCGATAGGGCCAGAGGAACGGCTTGAGAAGCGCTCCGGAGGACGCCTCCAGATCCACCGGCGAGCATAGGGACGCTACTGACTGCACCCGCGGATCAGCCGAGCCGGAGCCCGCGGAACGGGCAGCCCAAAGCAACGCCAGGTGCCCGCCGAGGGAGCAACCCAGCAGATAGATCCGGCGGTAGGAGGCTAGCTCTTCGGAGGCCAGCACGGCGTCCAAGTCGGAGCTCTGGCCGGCGTGGTAGAAGTCCTCCCCCTGACGATCCGAGCCCCGCAGGTTGAGGCGCAGACAGGCGAGACCCCGGGCGGTAGCCCGTTCCGCCAGGTAGCACATATAGCGGCTCTCCGCCGAGCCGCCGAGGCCGTGGACCAGCAGCACCAGGTCCTCGCCCTCGGGGTTCAGGCGCCCGCTGAGACGCACCGGCCCGAGGTCCGGATCCTCCACCACCGTCTCCCAGGGCACCGTTCCCGCCGGCTCCGGCCAGCGGCGCAGGCGGCCCCGCAGGGTGTAGAAATGCCCAGTGAAGCTCATCTACCAGCTCATCTCTCAGCCAACCTCCGAATCTCTCAACCGTCCATGGAGAACCGCTGCTGAGCGTGCGTCAGATCGTCGCAGCACAGGAACGAGGGACGGAGGAGTACACCAGTACGCCGCACAAACCGAGAGACGAGCCCCCGGCGAGATGGCGTGCGATCAGCGGCGGCGGCCGAAGGTCACGTCAAGGGTTACCCGCTCGCCCTCCCGCTCCACCACCGCGCTGGTCTCGTCCCCCGGCTTGGCCTGACGCAGGATGTAGACGAAGTCGTAGATATCGCCGATCTCCGTCTCCCCCAAGGCCACCAGGCGGTCGCCGCGCTGGAAGCCGGCGGTTTCCGCAGGGCTGCCTTCCCGCACGCCGGCCAGCAGCACACCGCCCTCCTCGTCCTCACCGCCGGTGTAGTCCGGGATGGTGCCCAGGTAGGCGCCGTAGGAGCGAGTATCACCCTGGGGCGCCGGCGCCGGGGCGGTCTTGTAGGTCAGGCTCTCGGAGCTGGCGCTGAGATCCCCCGCCAAGCTCGCCACCAGGGCAGCGACCCGGGCTCCGCCGGCGGCGTTGATGCCCTCCACGTCGTCGGAGGGCTTGTGGTAGTCCTCGTGGGCGCCGGTGAAGAAATGCAGCACCGGCACGCCGGCGGCGTAGAAGGGGGTCTGGTCCGACGGACCGTAGCCGTCGCCACTGCCTTTGCAGCCGATGGCCAACTCGGCGCAATGTGCCTCCAGCAGGTCGGACCACTCCTCCGCCGAGTCGGCGCCCAACACCGCTAGCTGGTTGTCCCGGAGGCGGCCCACCATGTCCATGTTGAGCATCGCCCGGAGATCTTCCACCGCCAAGCCGGCGGGCATGTGGCGAGTCAGGTAGGTGGACCCCAAGAGCCCCGACTCCTCACCGGAGAAGGCGACGAAGTAGACATCGCTGCCCAGCTGCTCCCGCTGACCGGCGAGGATATGAGCGGCCTCCAGCAGCGCCGCCACGCCGGAGGCGTTGTCGTCGGCACCGTTGTGGGGCTCGTGGGAGTCCGGCGCCAGGGATCCGGCGCCTCCCATGCCCAGATGGTCGAAGTGGGCACCGATGACCAGGGCTCCCTCCGTCGAGCCTTCCATCTCCCCCGAACCGCTCAGGCGTCCCACCACGTTGGCGGTGGTGGTCATGCGACGCTCCAGATCGACGGTCACGGTCACCGCCTGGCCTGGATCGAGACGGTCGAGCAGCTCGCGGCGTAGATGCACCGCCGGTAGTCCGGCGTCGCCCTTGGAGTCGACGGTGAGCGCCGGCAGCGGAGCTTCCTCCGCCGCAGGCTCACCGGAACCGCCCTCCGCCGGCGCCCCCACCGGCAGGTCGACGAAGAGCACCGCCGCCGCGCCGTGCTCGCGGGCGTTGAAGGCCTTGTAGCGCAGATCGCTGAGCCGGCGGCGAACGTCCTCGTCCTGCAGCTCCTCGATGTCGGGGGCGAAGCGGCGCACCAGCACCACCTTGCCGTCTACGTCCAACCCCTGGTAGTCGTCAATGCCGTGCTCTTCCGAGGTGATGCCCCAGCCGGCGTCCACCAGCGGCGCGGTCACCGAGCCCTCGGCGGAGAAGGAGGCGGGGCGGAAGCTCTCCGCCTCGGCGTTCCAGGCGAGGGTCTCGCCGCCCACGGTGAGGGCCGTCCCCTCCTCCACCGACACCGCCACCGGCGCCTCGAAGCGCTGCAGGAAGCTGCCCTCGTCACCGGCGGGATCGAGACCGAGATCGGCATAGCGACGGGCGATCCAACGAGCTGCTTCGTCCAGCCCTTCGGTACCCAGGCCTCGGCCCTGCCGCTCGTCCGCCGACAACCATTCCACGTCGGCGCGATAGCGGTCGGCGGCGCTCTCCTCCTCCACCATCGGCTCCCCGTCCACCCAACGGGCGACGAAGACGTTGGTCTCCCCGGGTTTCCCCTGGTTGCGGTTGGAGGCGAAGGCCAGCCGTTTGCCGTCGGGAGAGAACATCGGGAAGCCGTCGAAGCCCGGCGAGTGGGTCACGCGCTCGAGCTCGGTGCCGTCCACGTTCACCGCCCAGAGCTCGAATTCCCGCGGGCTGTCGCCATAGTTGGAAGAAAAGAGAATGCGCTGACCGGCGGGATAGAAATAGGGAGCGAAGGTCGCCGCCCCCAGATAAGTCACCTGCCGGGCATTGCTGCCGTCGGCGTCCGCAACCCAAAGCTCCAGCTCGCCCGGGCGCACCAAGCCCTGGGACAGCAACCGCTGGAAGTCCTCCAGCTCTTCCCCCGGCGCCGGTCGGGAAGCCCGCCAGACGATCTTGGAGCAATCCCGGGAGAAGAAGGCACCGCCGTCGTAACCCGGCGTCTCGGTGAGACGCTGGACGTTGCCACCGTCGGCATCCATGCGGTAGAGCTCGAGGTCACCGTCGCGGGTGGAGGTGAAGATGATGGAGCCGTCCACCGGACAGACGGTGGCCTCGGCGTCGTAGGCACCGCCCTCGGTGAGGGCCTGGACGTCGCTGCCATCGAGCTTCGCAGAGTAGATGCGGTAGCCGTCGTAAAGCGGCCAGACGTACCCCTGGGAGCGATCCGGCGGCGGCGGGCAGGCGGTGTCCGCCTCGTGGGTGGAGGCGTAGAGCACTCGCTCACCATCGGCGGTGAAGTAGGCGCAGGTGGTGCGGCCGAGGCCGGTGGAGACCAGCTTGGCCTCGCCGGATCCGTCTGCGGGAATGCGGAAGATCTGGTCACAACCATAGGGCGGACGGGTGGATTGGAAGACCAGCTCCTCGCCGTCCGGAGACCAATAGGCCTCGGCGTTCTCGCCACCGAAGGTCAGCTGAACGATCTCCTCCAGATGCTTCTCACCGGGCTGGCGTAGCTCACCAGCGGATTCGTCGGCAACGGCGGGCACCGACAGTATCGTCAGCATCAAGCCGGCAGTCCAACACGCAGCGAGCCGTGACAAATTGAAGCTTCCCATCTCCTTGGTCTCCCCCATCTTCCGCATCATGATCAGATCCCCTTTTCCGCCATCAGCTTGGCGAAGTCCACCAGCCGGGACGAGTAGCCCCACTCGTTGTCATACCAGGAGAGAACCTTGACCATGCGCTCCCCCAGAACCATCGTGCTCTCGGCGTCGATGATGGACGAGTGGGGATCACCGATGATGTCCCGCGACACCAAGGCCTCGTCGCTGACCCGCAAAACGCCCTTCATCGGACCCTCCGCCGCCGCCTCCAGGGCGCGGTGGACGGTCTCCACGGTAGCGGCCTGCTCGAGGGTGGCGACGATGTCGGTGAGGGATCCGTCGGGAACCGGCACGCGCACCGCCATGCCGTCCATGCGGCCCTCCAATTCCGGCAGCACCAGCTCCGTGGCCTTCGCCGCCCCGGTGGTGGTGGGAATCATGGAGACCGCCGCCGCACGACCCCGCCGGCGCTTGCTCTTGGGGGTGTCCATCAGCGCCTGACTGGACGTGTAGGCGTGGACGGTGGTGATCATCAGCCGCTCGATGCCGAAGCTCTCGTGGAGGACCTTGGCCACCGGCGCCAGGCAGTTGGTGGTGCAGGAGGCCATGGACACCACCCGGTGCTGGGCCGGGTCGTACTGCCCCTCGTTGACCCCGAGGACGAAGGTGCCATCGGTATCCCCGGAGGGCGCCGAGACGATGACCCGTTGAGCACCGCCCTCGATGTGGCCGGCGGCCTTCTCCCGGCTCTTGAACAGGCCGGTGGCTTCGAGCACCACCTGGGCTCCCACCTCGCCCCACGGGATCCCCGCCGGCTCGCGGCTGGAGAAATAGGGAATGCTCTTGCCATCGATCACGAAGCCCCGCTCGTCGGTCTCCACTTTGCGCGGATACCAGCCGTGCACCGAGTCGTACTTGAGCAGATAGGCCAGGTCGTCCTTGTCGGCGAGGTCGTTGATCCCCACCACCTCGATGCCCTCGGTGGCCAGAGCCTGCTTGAACGCGCAGCGTCCGATTCTGCCGAAGCCGTTGATACCGATGCGCAAATCCGTCATCTCTCGATCTCCTTCAAAGCTTCCCGAGGAAGCCGATCAATTCATCCAGTTCGGGCCGCGCCCGAGGTCTGCAAGGGGCGACGGCGGTCTCATGATGTGCGGGCTCCAGCGAGCTGTCAACCGAGGCCTGGGAGCGTTCCCGAGACCTCCTCGAATCTTCTCAAGGTTTACTGTAGCGCGCCTCCGGGCTCGGCGCGACCGCTACAATCGTCCGGACAGCAGGATGGGTGGCCTCGAGCCGCTCCAATGGACTCATCGCACGCCGAGAGGGCGGCGCGAACCAGGGTGGAGACGATCATGATCGACGTAGAAGAAGCGGTTCGGCGAGCACGCCAGTTGTTCATGGCGCTGCACGAGAAGGAGACCATCACCGATCTACATCTGGTGGAGGTGGAGCTGGCCGACAGCGACAGAGTGTGGAACGTCACCCTCGGTTATCTCAACGACGAGGTCAGCGCCGTCGCCAAACACAAAAGCCTCAAGCTGGACGTGGAAACCGGCCAGCTACGCTCCATGAAGGTGCGGGTGATGTAGCCCCATCCCCGCGCCGGATCATTCCGCCGCCGGTGTCTCGCTCCAGCGCTCCGGGATCATGGCGGAGAGGCGCTCGCCCCCCTCGATACCGAAGTCCAGAGTGCGGATCGGGAAGGGAATGGTGATGTCTTCGGCGTCGAAAGCCCGCTTGATGGCGAGGACCATCTCGCTGGTGATACGCGCCCCGTCCATGGGCCGCGAGTAGGGGATCCACACCCGCACCACGAAGTCGATGGAGCTACCGCCGAAACCGGTGTAGAAGAACTCCACGTCCCGCTCCTGGACCCGGTCTTCCAGGGCGGACACCGCATCCAAGGTCACCTGGCGCACTTTCTCCAGATCCGAGGCGTAGGACACTCCACAGGCCAGATCGATGCGCAGCTGGCCGCTGTTGGTGAAGTTGACCATCGGATTCTCGAAGACCTCGCGGTTGGGCAGCAGCAGGAGCTTGCCTTCCGGCGAGCGCAGGACGGTGTTGCGCAGATCGATGCGCTGGACCGTCCCGAAGTAGCCCGACAGCTCCACCACGTCTCCGATGACGAAGGGGCGGCGCACGGAGAGGAAGATGCCGGAAAGGAAGTTGGCGGTGATGTCCTGAAAGGCGAAGCCCAAAGCCAAGCCCAAGACGCCGGCACCGGCGAGCAGGGAGGTCACCGTCTTGTCGAGGTTGAGGATGCCCAGGGCGATGAAGAAGCCCACCATCACCACCATGAAGGAGGTGATCTTGGCCGCTAGCCCCACCAGCGTCCGGTTGTCCGAGACGCGGCCAAAGGCGCGGCTGACGAGTCGGCGGGTAAGGTGGCCGAGCAATCCGAAGATCAGCATCACCACCACCGCCACCACGATGTTGGGTAGGTTGAAGAGCAGCAGCTCGTACCAGCCCTGCAGCTTATCGATCACCACGTTGACGGGTTCTTTGACGTTCAAGCTCTCGTCCAAACCATTGCTCCTCTCTTCTTGGCAGACCGGGACATTCTAGCTCTCTCCTCGCCCGTCCGCTTCGTCCCTGCCTATTCGGGCGACTCACTGGAACTGCGGCCGCGCTCGGCCTTGTAGATCTCCGAGTTGGTCTCGGCTCCCATCAGCACCGCGATACCGGTGAGATAGAACCACAGCAGGAGGATGATCACCGTCCCCAAGGAACCGTAGGTGCGGCTGTAGGAATCGAAGAAATTGAGGTACGTCCGGAAGCCCAAGGACACCGCCAACCAGAGCCACACCCCCACGACCGCTCCCGGCGTCATCCAGCGCCAGCGGTAGCTCTCGAGGTTGGGGCCCAGGTTGTAGAGCAGATCGAAGGTGACGGTGAGCAGCACCAGCACCACCAACCAGCTGGTCACCGCCCACACCGGAGCGAAGTAGGCGCCGAGCCCGAGCCATTGGGCCAGTTGCTCCCCCAAGGACGAACCGTAGAAGATCAGGGTCAGGCCGACGCCCAGCTGCAGCCCCAGGAGCAGCACGAAGCCCAGGGCCCGCAAGCGATTGCTCCACCAGGGCCGGTCCTCCGCCACGTCGAAGGCGGCGTTGAGCCCTCGAATCAATGCCGCCATGCCCGCGGAAGCGGCCCACAGGGTCGCCAACAGACCGAAGGAGAGCTTGCCGCCGCCGCGCCCACTGACCACTTCTTCCAAGGTTGACTGCAGCAACTCCAGCGCAGCCTCCTTGGGCACCAGATCGGCCAAGAAGGAGAAGATCTTCTGACGAATCACCGCATCATCGGCGAAGTAGCCGAGGACCGTGGTGAGGACCAAGAGGAGGGGAAAGAGCGAGAAGAGGAAGTAGTAGGCGAGCTGAGCCGCGATGCCTACCACGTCGTCGTCCATCACCTGACTCGCCACCCGCCGCGCCAGGTGAGTCCAGCTCAGGCCTCCGCGCCACCAGGCCGCGATACCCTTCCAGCTCCTCGGGCCTTTCCAGCTGCTCAGGCCTTTCCAGCTTTTTGGCGATTTCATGCGCTTCTTAGACTATGGTCTGAGCCCTGCGATGCCAAGTCTTGGGCCACTATCGCCGGCCGCCGGAGGGGGCCTTCGCCCTCCTCCCCGACACCCTGCGACGGCTGGTAGACTGCGCGGTGAACCCACCTGCACCAGAGCCCCACGATCCTCCATGGCGAGCCTCCTCGATCCATCCCTATCCCGCCGCCATCGTCCCCTGGCATGGTTGGGCCTGGGGACGGTGGTGGCAGCGCTGGCAGCCGCCGCGCTGAGCCTCGCCGGATGTGGCACCGGCACCCCCCGTCCAGTGGCAGAGCTCATGGCTCTTCCCGACGTTCCCATGGTGGTGGTTTTCGTGCCGGGAACTACGGGCACCGAGCTGCGCAACCGGCAGACCGGCGAGCTGATCTGGGGCACCGGCCGAGCCCTCCTGCGACCCCGGGATGGTGGCTACTCTCTCGCCTTGCCGCTGAATCCCGAGGACCCTCGGCGCCAGCGGCTGGAGCCCGCTGACCTACTCCAGCGCCTCTCACTCTTCGGCGTCCTCACCAAGGCCGTCTACGGCCCGGTCCTCGGCTGGCTGGAGGATCACGGCTACCCCCGGGGAGACCTCGATGCCCCCCGACCTGGCGAGCGACTCTTCACCTTCGCCTACGACTGGCGGCGCTCCAACGTCGATTCGGCGAGGAAGCTGGCCCGGCACCTGGAGCAGCTGCGGCGCGACCTCGAGCAACCGCGGCTGGAGGTAGCCCTCATCTGCCAGAGCAACGGCGCGAGCATCTGCCGCTACGCGATGAAATACGGCGACGCCGGCCTCGCCGAGGCCACCGCCGGCGAGCGGTCTCTCCCCGAGGGCATCCATTTCACCCGCCTGATCCTGGTGGGCACCGCCAACGGCGGCAGCCTGCGGGTGCTGCGGCTACTGGATCGGGGGCGGACCTATCTCCATCCCGTAGGGCGCCACTGGTCCGCCGAGGCCCTTTTCACCTTCCCCGGTCTCTATCAGGATCTTCCGGCCTACAACCCCCAGCCGTTCATCGATGCAGCGGGGAACGAGTTGCAAGACGACATCTTCGACCCCCGAACCTGGCGCCGCTACGAACTCGGGATCTATCGGCCGGAGGTCCAGCAGCGGCTGGATCGCCTCGGCGACGAGAGCCTCTTTGGAGACGCCGCGGCCCGCGACGCCTACCTCGATCGGGTCTTGGGCGAAGCCCGGCAGTTCCATCGCCTGCTGCATCGGGATCCGGAGGGCTATGCTCCGCCACCGATCCATTTGATCCAGAATATCTACACGCCAACGGCTCATCGGTCACTGGTGGTGCGAGAGCGGGACGGCGACTGGCACGCTCTCTATACCGGGGACCGAGCCCTGAGCGCCTATCCGGAGCTCCAGGATCGCCTCAGCGCCCCGGGGGACGAGCATGCCACCCGGGAGAGCCAGCTGTGGCTTTCTCCCCGAGAGCAGGCGATGCTGCAGGGCGAGCCGCTGCACATCCGCGGCGGGCATTTCGAGATGATCCTCCACCCAGCTGCCAAGCGCCGCTTGACGGAGATTCTGCGGCTGCAAGGCCCCGCCCCGGCGAAGTCCGAGAGTGCTCCAGCTTCGCCCGGCGACGACAGCGCCCTTCCTTGAGGCTTTTCCTTGACCTCGGACACCGGGGCCACGGACAATGCGGCAAACCCATTCAAATCATTGGAGATGACGATGCTCGACAAGCTCACGATCCAGAACTTCCAGGACCATGTCAACGAAGAGGTGAAGGTTCTGGCGGGTGCCCAGACCTACGACTTCGAGGTGGTTGAGGCCTCGGAGATGGCCACCGCAAGCCTTGGAGAATCGGCTCGCGGACCGTTTTCGGTGATTTTTCGGGGCCCCCAGGAGCCCATCCTGCCCCAGGCCATCTACCGGGTGACCCACAAGGACCTCGGCGACCTGGACCTCTTCCTCGTTCCGCTGGGCCCGGACCGCGAGGGCGTGCGCTATGAGGCGGTCTTTACCTAGAAACCTGCTTCAATCGTCGGATTCGGGGCGCCACTCCATGAGGTAGTAGACCCCCTGATCCTCGATGCTCTCGAACCCCAGACGATGGTAGAGCCGTAGGGCCGGGTTGTTGCGCTCCACGTGAATGCGCACGGCCTTGCCTGCCTCCCGAGCCTCCGCCAACAGTTCTTCTAGCAGCCGACCACCCAAACCCTTGCCCCGCGCCTCGGTGAGCAAAGCGATGTCGATGATGCGGATCTCGTCCTCCCGGCGGTCGACGTAGAGACGCCCCACGGGCTGGCCGTAGTGGAGCACCAGATCGAACCGAGCGTCGGGGAATTGCTGCCGGTAGAAGTCGTGCTGGGCTCGGAACTGCTGCTCCAGGAACGCCGCCTTCTGCTCGTCGCTCCACGGTACCGGCCGCAACTCTTCCTCCCGCGTGCTGAAGTAGACCCGCATCAGGAAGGCCTCGTCCTCGGCGGTGATGGGCCGTAGCTCTACGCTGTCGCTCATTCTCTTCCTCGTTGCCGCTCTTCCTCGTCCCGACAAAACAAAGAACCCGGCCGACCCGCCTTGCGGGGCCGAACCGGGATCTGGCTCTGAGGACGACAAAAAGCCGACCAGCGGCTAGTGATCAGCTGCGGGACGGATAGAGCCCCACCAGCGCGATGATGAAATTCATCGTCAGGTACGGCTGCATGTTGTTGTGAGCCTGGCTGCCGCCGGCGTCCGGCATGGACTGCTCCGCCATCGGAACCTCGTTGGCGGCGTTCCCATAGATCGCACCGCCTACGGATCGAGCCAGCGCGTTGGCATTGCCTCCGGAATTCGGTCCGGGAGTCTCCCCCGGAGTCGGCGAGACCATGAAGGAGTGGTTGTGATTGGGCATCTGCGCCTCGCTGAGGGTCACCGTCTCCACCCCACCCCTCTGCCCGAGGCGTCGGTCGGTCAGGCCCGGGCCACGCCCCGGGTGCATGGGCGCTCGCCCTTCGAGATTGGGCAGTGCCGTGGTGGTTCGCCCGTCCCCGCCATAGGTCGTACCGATGAGCGAGAAGAGCGCCGTATTCTGGGCGATCGGCAGCAACTGGCCATTGCAGAAGGCCCAGCCGCGGGGAGCGAAATTGCCAGCGAAGATGCGGATTTCAGCAACGAAAGGTTCCGACATGATGCCTCCTAGTGCCGCGACGGGTAGATGCCGACCAGGGCGATGATGAAGTGGATACAGAGGAACGGCATCAGGTTCGTGTGGGACCGAGAACCGCCGACGTGGGTCACCGCCGTGCTCGAAAGATTCTGCATCGGCTGCTCGTTGATGTAGGCGTCGACGCTGGTCGACGTAGCCACGACGTTGCTTTGAGGATTCGGCACCGTGGCCAGATTGGACGAGCCCTTGAGGGGGTGACCGTGGGACGGCATCTGATTGACCGTCAAGGTGACCTTCTCCTCACCGCCTTTGGCTCCGAGCCGGCGTTCGGAAAGACCCGGCCCATGACCGGCGTGGATGGGAAGACGGCCGCGCAAATCGGGCAGACCGAAAGTGGTTCGCCCGTCGCCCCCGTAGATGGTGCCGAGCAGAGAGAAGAGCGCGTCGTTCTGAGAAACCGCCAGCAGCTGGCCGTCACAAAAGGCCCAGCCCCGCGGAGCGAAGTTGCCGGCGAACATGCGAATCTCGCCTACAAAAGGTTCTGACATTGCAATCTCCTCTTAGTTCCGCGAGGGGAACAATCCCTGCAAGGCGATGCAGAAGTTGACGGCGAGATACGGCTGCATGTTGTCGTGGGCCTGGCTACCACCGACGTTGGTGATCGTGCCGGAGTGGAGGTTCACCAGTGCGTCCGGGCTGGTATAGAGCTCGTTGGGCGCTGTGTCCGCCAGCACCCGCGTCGATGCAGGAATGGCGCTTTGATCGATATTCGAGGTGGCCTGGACCACGTGCCTGTGCTGCGGCATCTCGTTCGCCGACAGGGTGTGGGTTTCTTCTCCGGACTTCTGTCCCTCGGTGTGATGCTGGCCCCCGTTACTGCGGCCTACGTGGATCGGAACCCGCCCTCGCAGGTCCGGCAAGGCAAAGGTCGTCCGTCCATCGCCGCCGTAGGTGGTGCCGAGGAGCGAGTACAGCGACTGGTTCTGGTTGATCGGCAGGATCTGACCATCGCAGAAGGCCCAACCGCGTGGAGCAAAGTTAAAACCTACCATCCGAACTTCCGCCAAGAATGGCTCTGACATCCTGTTCCTCCATTGGGTTGGTTCCGTGTTCCAGTTCCGAGCGCCAGAGGATCGGGCGCCCGGGATGGGTTCGCGAGTAGGGTGAGCCGGGGTCAGGGCATGGGGTGGCTCACGTCCGTGCAAGTGCCGCCCTGCAGGGTTCCGTTGTTGCTCGAACTCACCGAGCCGGCAGGAGTGTTGCCGTTGGCGGCCCAGGTAGCGGCGGCATCGGTCACGAAGCCTTCCAGGAGCACCGTCGAGGCAGCCGCGTTGGTGCGCTCCCGGAAGGCGGCGATGCCGGCGCCGCTGCCCGCGTTGGTGCGCACGTCGGCGCACAGCGTGTTGCTGTCGTTGGCCTGGACCCAGACGTCGTAGAGCCCATCGGACCCGATGGTGACGCTGTTGCCGACGACGGTGGCGTCCAACCGGCCGTCGGTGCAAGTGGTGCCGCAGGCGGGGCCGCCGAGCAGCCGGGAGATCACCCGGATTCCGGCGTCGACCCCGATATTGCTCACCACGTTGTTGGAGATCTCCACCACACCGCTGGCGCTCTCGTTGACCTGCACCGAGATGCCGAATCCGCTGGTCATCCCACCGCCGGCCTGAATATTCGGGTTGTTGTTGATGCGGCCGGCGATGGTGCTGGAGTTGTCCGCAAAGACGTTCACCGAGCTACCGCCGTTGCTGTTGATCACCGGGTTGCCGATGACGTTGAAGGTCAGGCTGCCGGTGTCGGAAGCGGCCAGATCCATACCGATGCCGATGCCGGCACCGCGGTCGAAGGTCGAACCGGTGATGTCCGCACCGACAATTGAGGTGCCCTGGGAGAAGACCTGCAGACCGTTGGTGCGGTTGCGCAGGAAGAAGCTGTTGACCACATCGATGGTGGCCGACGAAGAGCCGAGGAAGTTCAATTCCAGGCCGTCGGCGCCAACGCCGGAGCTCTGGGTATCCCGGAAGGTACTGCCGGTCACCGTCAGCGCCAGATTGGCTGCGTCGGTATTCTCCACCAGCGCCACTCGCTCCGATGCGAAGCTGAGATCCGAGGCGGTGATGTCCGAAGTCCCGGTCAGGCCGATGATGCGGAAGCACCCCTCGTTGACCTCGTCACCGGCGGCGGTGACGGTGGAATTCTGCAGGCTGAGCCCGTCGACCCCAGCACCGTTGATGCCCTGCTGAACGCTGCCGTCGATATCCACGTTGTCGAGCACCGCGGTGGTCACGGTGCCGAGGTGGATGGCCGCGTGGCAGCCGGTATTCACCAGGTTGGTGCAATCCGAAGGGGCATCGGTGGTGGCGGCGTTGTTCATGGTGAGGTTGCGCAGGGTCACGCTGTTGGTGGATAGAACCTCGATTCCTCGCTGGGTGATACTCGCGATGGTGCCGCCGGAACCGTCGGTTCCATTGACTCCGTCACCGGTGACGGTAAAACCGCTACCGGCGCCGGCCAGGCGAATGCCACGGTCCGCTCCGCTGGCATCCACCCGTTCGAAGGTCACTCCCGCCCCACCGATGGTGGTGCCGCTCTCGAAGGTGATGGCCCGGGCGTTGGTCGCCGAGACCCGGTTACCGCTTCCCGTGACCTGCACCACACCGCCGTTGTTGGCCACGATGCCCTGGGCCCCGTTGGTGAAGATCTGCGTGTCGGCGAAGGAGAAGGTTCCGAGGCTGCCGTTGATCAGCTGCACGCCGGTGTTGGTCATCGGGCTGCCGCTCGTTCCCAGATCGAGATCCGCGAAGGTGGCGTTGCTGTCGGCGTTGGAAATGTAGATCCCCAACGACGAGGCGGCACCGCTGACCTTGGCGTTGAAGGTGGCGAAACCTGCCGACGTGTCCTGGATGCGCACCGCGTAGTCGTTGGCGGTGTAGGTCACCGTGCCGCCGTAGGTCAGGCCCAGGCTACCGCCGTTGACGGAGACACCGCGATTTCCGTTGGGAACGCCGGTGATGCTGCCACCGGCGGCGTTGAGGGTGCCGGAAGCCCCGCTGAAGCTCAACCCGCGGCCGGTGCTGTTGGTAGAGCTCAGGGTGGCGAGGAGCATGTTCACCGGCGTGCCGGTGATGTCGACTCCGGGACCTCCGGTGGCGCTCACCGTGCTGGTGTTGTCCGTCACCGTCACCGTGCCGGTGGCATTCGCCCGCAAGCCGGCGCCGGCGGTGGTATTCACAGTCAACGAGTTGAAGGTCACCGCGCCGGAGCTCTCGAGGTTCACCCCAGCCCCGGAGTTGGTCACCGAAGTGGTGCCGCTCACGGCCACCGACGGCGCCACGCCGACGAGGTTGACGCCGATGGCGCCGTTGCTCGAGGTCAGGCTGGGGAAGGTGATGTCCGCACCACCGCGCAGGGGCGGCGCCAGCGGCGTCACCTTGACCACCGTGGTGCCGGTGATGTTCACCGCCGCGCCGCCTACCGCACTCACCGCGGAAACCTGATCCAGCCGCAGGGTGCCGCTGTTGGCCACCAGAATGCCGTTGCCGGCGGTGGTGGTGATGGTCCCCAGATTGTCGAAGAGGAAATCGCCGCCGGTGTTGTTCTGCAGATTCAGGCCGTCGTCGGTGCCGGAGCTCAACGTCGGCGCCGAGCCGATGAAGTCGAAGTCGGCGTTGGTGGTGCCGCTGACGTGCACCAAGCCACCGCCCTGCTGCGCGATGGGGCTACCGGTGAAGTTGAAAGTGCCGCCGCCGCCCACCACCCGCACCGCCACGCCGGTAGAGCTGTTGGCGTCGGTGATGGAGCTATTGGAGAAGGTGAAGACGCCGCTGTGATTGGTCAGGCGGACGGCGTCGGCGCTCCCCGCGGGGTTGATGATGGAGTTGTCCACCACCACCTCGGAAGTGCCGGTGCCCCCCAACCCATGGCCGGTGGTGGGGTTGAGCTCGACGCCCTCGATGATGTGATCCCCCGCCAGGTCGAAGACGTTGCCGGCGCCGTGACTGTGCTGAGAGTAGCCGGCCCCGGCCTCGATGAGCTGACCGCCGATGATCAGATCCGCCGCGCCACCGACGATGCGCTGACCGGGCTTGCAGATGAAGCCCAGGCTGTGACCGGTATCCGTGCCGTCCCCTTCCCGCACTCGAATGATGTCGCGAGGGGCGGACGCCATCTCTGCGGACTTCATGGTGTCGAAGGGATTGGCCTGGGTGCCCTCGAAAGGTCCGGCGTGGGTGTTGTCCACGAACCACACGATGCCGGTGACGCTGACCGTAGCGACGCCGGGCTGCATATTGCCTTCGTCGTCCTGCACCATGTAGCCAAAGGAGTCGACCCCGCGGAAACCCGCCGGCGGCACATAGTCGAAGGTGCCGGTGGCGGGATTGAGATTGCTCACGCTGCCGCCCTGGG
This sequence comes from Acidobacteriota bacterium, assembly GCA_034211275.1. Classification (NCBI taxonomy): domain Bacteria; kingdom Pseudomonadati; phylum Acidobacteriota; species Acidobacteriota bacterium. The sequence continues at coordinate 39,290 of JAXHTF010000022.1, read as the reverse complement.
CGGACATGGCGTCGACGCTGGCGACCATCACCGCTCCCCCGTCGGGATCGGTGTCGTTGGCCAGCAGACCGGGCTTGCCAGGGGTGCCGTCCACCAGCAGGGTGACATTGCCCACCGCGCGGTATTGATCACCCTTGGCCACCGGCGTGGCGTCCACCGACCCCATCACCAGGGTGGTGTTCCCGTCCACCGTATCCGCCACGTCGACGGTGCGCGCCTCGGCGCCGTTGTTGGTGATGATGATGGTGTAGGTCAGCCGGTCACCGGGATCAGCGTCGCCGTCGCTGTCGCCGTCGACGGTCAGAGCATCGGTCTTGAGGGCCGCTGGATCCGGCACGGCGGTGAGCACCGAATCCAGAGTGGCGGCGGCGCTGTCCAGGCGAAGGGTGAGGACGATGGCACCGACGTTGGTGAAATCCGCTCCCGTGCCCTGGGCCGGCGCCATCTCGCTGAAATCGACGTAAATGTCGGCGGCGCCCATGGGCACCAACCGGGCGGCGAAGGAGCTGTTACTACCGTCGGTGAAGACCTCTACCTCAAGCTGGATGTCCGCCGTCGACGCCAGAGCGAAGACGAAGGCCGAGGCACCACCGGTGGTGAGGTCGACCCCGCCGAGGCCCACCGGATCCAACGCGTCGGGATCGCTGTCGCCGTCCCAGGTGACCTGGACGGTGCGGGGACCGCTGGGCAGGGCATCGAAATTGAGCACGCCGGCGTCGACCCGGGCCGCCGAGGAGGCTCCCTCCGGAACGCTGCCGGAAGTCAAGCCGGCGCTGGCGGTGGCGCTGACCAGTAGGTCTCGGTTGCCCCCCAGAATTCCAGCTCCGGCCACGGTGCTGGTGGCGGTGGGAGGCGCCGTGATCTCCGCCTGGTTGGTGGAGAAATCATCCACCGTCGTCTGCGCGGCGGCGGGCAAGCCGAGGACCAAGGTCAAGATCGCGAGCACCGCCAATCCGCCCCGACGGCGACGCAGCAGGACCGCCGCGGCGACCGTCAGCAGCAGCGCCAACAGCCCAAGACCCAACGGGCTGACGGTGGGAATCTCCAAGGCCCCGGGGCCGGTGCCGAAGCCCCGGATCATCCAGTTGCCGGCAAAGTTCGGATTGAAGTCGTCGATGCGCGTGGTCAGCACATCCCCGGGCAGGGTCGGCGGATCCGGCGGATCGGCGCTCCACAGCGCGAACCAGGAACGCCCCTGGCTGGCGGTGAGGTCGAGGGTCGCCGGGCTCACCGGCGGCGTGACGCCGCTGGTGACGAAGCGGTTGACCACGCCGATGAGCACGTCCCCGCCGGCGGGCACGGACACCGACGCCGGCAGCGAGTAGACCGAGAAGCTCAGGTCGTCGGCCACCTGCACCGTCTCGTCGAAGGCCGCCAGCAGCTCGGCACCGTTGGTGGGGTCGCCGTCGGGATCGCGGTACACCACCAGCTGGATCGGATCGCCGACGCTCACTTCCGGCACGCCGGGGAAAAGCACCCAGATCTCCGCCAGGTCGAAATCCTCGACCCCCGGCGGACGAGTGAAGCGGTTGAACCACAGGAATTGCAGGGCTCCACCGGCACCGGTGACGCCGAAGGCACCCTCCTGCAAATCATCGTCGAGGAGCAGCTGCACCGGGAAGAGATCGGTGGGCGGCAGCGGCGGCGCCAGCTCCGCCGTCGGCGCTGAACGCAGCTCGAAGGTCCCTTCCCAGGCCGCGGCGGAACCGGCGAGGCCGATTCCGAGGCCGAGGATCAGCAGAACGGCGAGGGCACGAAGTCCCTTGGGCCTTCGGTTGGGCCTCCGGTGGGGCATGCGGTGAAACATTGGAATGAGCATGGGCATTTCGCAGCGATGGTTCATCTCTTGCCTCATGGGAAGGTCTCCGTCCAGCGGGATGTGTCGCCGGATTCAAAGCCGTCCGTGAAGATCTCGTTGCTGAGCCCCAGGAACAGGTTGTCGAAGTTGGCGTCGAAGGTCATGGCGTTGCCCGGCGACAGCTCGATGCCGCAACGCGCCGAGAGAGTTCCCGCCGGAGCCATCAGGGTGGACTCCTGCGGCTGCCAGGCCATGCCGGTGCTGAACACCGCCTGAGCGGCGCCGGCGGTGCCCAGGCTACTCCCGCCGCAGGCGACTTGATCGAAGAACTCGCAGGCGAGCTGGACTGCCACTGCCTCTCCCACCGCCGCGCCGACCTGCAAGGACAGATCGAAGCGGTACTTTTGCCCGCCGGTGAGGGCCACGCATTGGGTGAGGTCGAAGCCCGCCGTCGGGCTGGCGTTGTGGGCCGAGCCGGAGATCGGCGAGGCATCCACGTCCTCGGAGGAGAGCTCCACCTGGGCGATGTTGGTGCTGTCCCAAGCATCGAGGGTGCAGGCCACCGGGTCGAAGTCGTCGAAGTGGCCGTCGGCGAAGAGGTTGCCGACGTCGACGCGGAAGGTGCGCAGGAAGCTCATCCCGGCTCCCCCGCCGCCATCCAGGGCGTTGCCCGCTTCATCCTCGAGGGTGCCGCAGGCTACCAGCCGGTATTGCTGGTTGATTAGCTCGTCACCGCCGTTGAGGGTCAGGGTCGCCGTGTCGGTCCCGCCGTCGTAGCTCACACCGTCGATGGAGATCACCTCATCGGCGCCGGTGCCCCCCATGCAATCCACGGTGTCGAAGTCGGAGCCCAACACCGGCGCCACCAGCCGATAGTTGGCGGGGTTGGTAGCGCTGGCGGCGTCCATGGGGGAGACGATGTTCATCGGCTCGCTGAAGGTCAGCTCGAGCTGCAGAAGCTCGGTCTGGATGGTCTCGCACTCGTCCACCTCGCCGTCACCGCTGGGCGGCTGGAAGGCGACGACATCCACCGTCGGGGCAGTGGCGTCGAAGGTGGTGGTCTCCGTATCGCAGTCGTTGGCGGCATTGGGATCGGTCTCATCGCCGCTAACGCAGGCCTCGTTGTCCACCGAAGCCGGCGGCGAGGGATCCACCGACACCTCGATGGTGTAGGTGGTGAAGGAGCCGGCGGCGATGGCCCCCAACGTACAGGTGGGTACGCCGTTGGGATCCTCGGCGCAGCCGGTGGTGGCGACCAGGGTGATCCCCGCGGGCAAGTTGTCGGTGACGGTGGAGCCGGTGGAGTCGGAGGGCCCCAGGTTGTCCACCCGGATGGTGTAGACCACGTTCTGCCCCGGCATCGGGGGATCCACATCGTCGGTCTTGGTCACCGCCAGATCCGTCTCCGGGGTCAGGGTGTCGGTGTCGGTGGCGCTGTCGTTGGCCGGCACCGGGTCGGTGGCCCCCGCCGCCGGTGCCGCGGTGACGGTGTTGGCCAGGCTGCCGGTGGCGGCGGCGTCGATGGTGCCGGTGGCGCTGTAGGTGAGGGTCCCCCCCACCAGCAGATTCACCGAGTCGGCGATGTCGCCGCTCCCCGCCGCCGTACAGCTCGAGCCCGCGGAGGCGCTACAGGTCCAGGTCACACCGCTGAGGCTTGCCGGGAAGGTATCCGTCACCGAAGCTCCCACCGCGTCACTGGGCCCGTTGTTGGTCACGGTGATGGTGTAGGTGGTCATGGTGCCGGGCACCGAGGAGGCGGTGCCGTTGCTCTTGGTCACCGCGAGGTCCGTCTCCGGATCCAGCGTGTCGGTGTCGGTGGCGCTGTTGTTGGCGGTGTTGCACTCCAGGCTGTCGGCGGGAGCGGTCACCGTGGCGGTGTTGATCAGGTTGCCGGAGGCATCGCCGTCGATGGTTCCGGTGGCGGTGTAGGTGAGCATGCCGCCGGCGAGAATGGTGACGGAGTCGGCGATGTCGCCGCTCCCCGCCGCCGTACAGCTCGAGCCCGCGGAGGCGCTGCAGGTCCAAGTCACGCCGCTGAGGATCGCCGGGAAGCTATCCGCCACCGAGGCTGCCACCGCATCGTTGGGACCGGCGTTGGTGACCAGGATGGTGTAGGTGGTCATCCCCCCAGGCGTGGAGGACGCGGTGCCGTTGCTCTTGGTGATCCCGAGATCGACCAGGTCGAGGGCGGTGACGGTGGCGTCGTCGGCGGCCCCGGTGTCCGGATCGTCGGTGACCAGCGACGCGAAGTTGTCGCCGCTGACGGTACCCTGGTTGGAGACTGCGCCGGCGCAGGTGCCGAGAGGAGAGTCCACGTCCACCTGGAAGGTGATGGTGACGGACCCGCCGGCAGGAAGGTCGAAGTTGTTGAGCGGAACTGTCTCGCCGGAGCCGAAGGCGGCCAGCGTGAAGCTCTGAGAGAGCATCACCAGCATCCCAAGGGCAGCTCGACGTCCGAGACGTCTAGTCCATCTACTCCACATAGGTCGAACCCTTTCCAAAGCCCAGCTTCTCCAGGCGCCCACGGTCACCGGGGCGGTATTGGAAGCGCAGATCTACTCACGACGGTAGACCGTCAGCAGCTGGCAGCCGGTAGGGGCTCGGCCTACCGAAGTCCCGGCGAGCGGCAGGTGCGGAATCGCCGCGATGCTTCACCGAACGGAGATTGTTCCGTCTTGGCGCGGATCATACCAACGGGACAGCAACAAGTCGAGGATAAGAGACGGCAAGCAAGCTACTTAGAGGTGCAGGAAATACCTACTCGACGATTCGCGCGACTTGCCATTCCTGGAGCCCCCCTCTACCTACCCTGGCCCCGCAGCCAAAACGAGACCTAGGAGCCGGACTCGGTCGCCCAACACACCGCCCTACAGAGCCGAGTTGCGACCAGCCTCTATTTGCCCGTATCCTTCCTCTCGCTATTTCGGCGAGAGACAAGTCCCGAGCCCGTAGGCGTCTCGCCAAGGGATTCGGTTCGAGGACTGGCGTCCCATCATCGCCACGTCGGAGACGATTCCCGGGAACTTCTTGCGCCCACCGCGTACAGAGTAGCGGGAACGGAGCTTGCAAAGCACCGTAGGACAGACTCGACACGGAACCTTCACTCTGTAGCTGGAAGGTACACCCATGGATGCGCGGTTCGAGATCCGCAGACCGAGGATCGGAGGAACGGAATGAGCGACGCCTCAGCGACGCAAAAGACGTGGTTTGGCCACCCCAGCGGGCTGGCAACTCTCTTTTTCACCGAAATGTGGGAGCGCTTCAGCTTCTACGGCATGAGAGCAATCCTCACGCTGTTCATGACCGCTCCGGTGAGCATTGGCGGCCTGGGGTGGCCGGCGGACAAGGCGGGGCCGATTTACGGTCTCTACGCCGCCATGGTCTACGTCACGGCCCTTCCCGGCGGCTGGATCGCCGACAAATTCATCGGTCAACGCAACGCCGTGCTCCTCGGCGGCATCGTCATCGCCGCAGGCCACGTCAGCCTCATGTTCCACGGCCTCGGGGCTTTTTATTTCGGCCTCTTCCTGATCGTGGTCGGCACCGGCTTCCTCAAGCCGAATATCAGCGCCCTGGTGGGCGGTCTCTACGAGCAGAATGACGCCCGGCGCGATGCCGGCTTCTCCATCTTCTACATGGGCATCAATGTCGGCGCCTTCGCCTCGCCGCTGGTCTGCGGCTGGCTGGCTCAGCACGCCTCCTTCCAGAACCTCATCGCCGGCTGGGGCATGGACCCGACGTCCTCCTGGCATTGGGGCTTCGGTGCCGCAGCGGTGGGCATGGGGCTGGGAGTCATCCAATACGTCCTCGGCGATACCCGCGGCGGCGTGTTCTTCCGCTGGCTAGCGGTCGGCCTGCTGTGCGGCTTTCTCCTGCTCATGCTCTTCGTCTCCGGCACCAGCGACGTCACCGTAGAAGGCGAGCTAGCCCAGTTCTCCGGCCCCCTGATGCTCTTCGGCGCCCTCGTGGCGGGAGCGGTGGTGCTACTGCACGTCTGCTGGCTGCTAGCCCACGTGCTGGCCAACAAGGCCATCCGTCAAAGCCTGAAGTGGGGAGCCCTGGGATCCCTGGTAACGTTGATCCTGGTCACCATCAGCGTTTACTCGGGTTACACCATCACCGAGTCCGGTAGCGGAGAGCTAGCTCCACGCCACGACATCCTCTTCGCCGGCTTGATCCTCAGCGTCCTGCTCGTCCTGGGGCACGCCGCCTGGGTCTTCCTCCGCGGCCAGAAGATCTACAGCATCGTCGGCGTCGCCGTCGCCGCCGGCCTCTTCCTCGCCAAGCTGGACCGCATCGAAGACGCCACCGTCGCGCTGCTCGTAGTTCGCCTGGTGGGTTACGCCCTGCCGGTGTTCTCATACATCTACTTCGCCCGATTGTTCACCCGACCGGATTGGAACGAGACCGAGCGCAAGCGGATCTACGCCATCCCGGTCTTCTTCCTCGGCGCGGCCGTGTTCTGGTCCGCCTTCGAACAAGCCGGGACGAGCCTCAACCTCTTCGCCGACCGTTTCACCCTCAACGTCTTCCTCGGCTTCCCCTACCCCTCCAGCTGGTTCCAATCCGTCAACGCTCTGCTCATCGTGCTGCTGGCTCCGGCCTTCGCCTGGGGCTGGGTCAAGCTCGCCAAGGCCGGCCGCGAGCCTGCCAGCCCGATGAAGTTCGCCGTCGGCCTCTATCTGCTGGGCGTGGGCTTCGCGGTGCTGTCCTTCGGCGCCATCGTCTCCGGTCCGGACGGCGCCCGGGTCGGTCCCATGTGGCTGCTTTCGGTCTACCTGCTGCACACGCTGGGCGAGCTTTGCCTCAGCCCGGTGGGCCTGTCGACCATGACCAAGCTGGCCCCCAAGCGCATTTCAGGGCAGATGATGGGCGTTTGGTTTCTCGGCGCCGCCATCGGCAACTTCATCGGCGGCATCGTGGCGGGCTTCTTCGAGTCCCTACCGCTGCCGTTGCTCTTCGGCGCCATCTTCGGCACGACGATGCTGGCGACCATCGTGATGCTGCTCATCGTCAAGCCCGTGCGGCGTCTGATGAGCGGAATCAACTGATCCCGCGGGGAGCCGTCGGCAATGCCCGGCGGCTCCCCGAATCTCCCTCTCAAAGACTTCCCGAGACACTCATCCAGTCCGATTCTCAACCTTCAAGGGGTGGGAATCCCGCCCTCTGCCTGACGCTTGGCAGCCCTTGCTGTGCTAGCATTCTCAGTCCTTGGCAGCGTTCCAAGCCGCTGGTTCCCGGGCATTTGCAGACCGGAATTCGCCGGTCATCATCCGGGTTTACGGCCCTCAAGCTGCCCTCAAGACGAGAGATCTAGCAGCTCAAGATCATGGCAAGCTCCCGGCGACTCAAACAGAAAGTTCTGCGTCAGGCCATCGAGGACAACCTGGCCACCCTCTCGGGAGCTCCGCGCCGCCGCGTCACCACCCCCCTAGCACTCCGTATCCGGCGTCTGCTCTTCGTCCTGCTGCCGCTGATGGCCCTGGGCGCATCGTCCTATGTTTTGTCCATCGCCGTGTCCTCGCCGGAGGACACCGTCATCATCACTCAGATCATGGACCCGGGCACGGCGGGCGGCCCCAGCGAAGGCCAGCCTTCCGCCGCGGAGCCACCGGTCGAATTCCTCAACCTGCCAGAGCCTCGCCCCATCGAGCCCTCGGTGCTCAGCCTCGGGGTGCGTACGGTGATCCTCGACCCCGGCCACGGCGGCGACAACACCGGTACCACCGCCCCCGGCGGCCTGCAGGAGAAAGAGCTCACCCTCGACATCGCCCTGCGGCTGCAGCGGATGCTCGAACAGCGCTCCTTCCGCGTGCTCACCACCCGCGACGACGACCGCTCCCTGGAGCTTCAGGACCGCACCCGCTTCGCCAACGAAGAGCAAGGGGACATCTTCGTCTCCATCCATGTCAACTGGATCGAAGAGCGGGAAGTACGGGGCGTCGAGACGTATTTCCTCGGTGCCACCGACGATCCCTACCTGAACCGCAAGGCCGCCGCTGAGAACAGGGGCTCCGGCTACTCCCTGGCGGACTTCCGTCAGTTGGTGGAGCAGGTCTACGCCGGGGTCCGCCAGGACGAGTCTCGGCGGCTGGCGGAAGCGGTGCAGGAAGAGCTCTTCTTCTCCCTGCGGCGGGTCAACCCGGCGCTCCAGAACCGCGGCGTCAAAACCGCTCCCTTCGTGGTGCTGGTGTCCTCCGAGATGCCCGCGGTGCTGGTGGAAGTCTCCTGCCTGTCCAACGCCGAAGAAGCGAAGATGTTGGCCAAGCCGCGCTATCGGGAATTCATCGCCCGCGCCCTGGTGGACGGTATCGAGACCTATGCCCGCACCCTGGAAGCGGAGCCCACACCACCGGACTCCCCATTGGCGGAAACGCTACCCCAGGCCGCCAGCGCCGCCCGAGCTGAAGATCAGCCCGCCCTAGCCAAAGAATCTCTGACCCAGACCCCTACCCTGGCCGCTTTTTAGCCGGCGACAGACGTTTCTAGGAGAGCTTGATGAGCGATAAGAACGGTAACGGAGACCTCCACGTCGGAATCGACCTGGGCACCTCGCGGAGCTCCGTCTCCGCTTCCACCGGCGAACGCCACGTGGTCGAGAGCTACGTCGGCTGGCCCGTGGACATGGTGGCCCGCAAGGTCCTCAAGCGCGATGTCCTCATCGGCAGCGAGGCGTTGGAGAACCGCCCCATGCTCGATCTCCACCGCCCCCTGGAGCGCGGCCTGATCAAGGAAGGCTCGGAGCGCGACGACCAGGCGGTGCGCGAGCTCCTGCGGCACCTGCTGGCGCTGGTGGGAGTCACCGAGGAAAGCCGTAGCGAGCGCAAGGTGCGCGCGGTGGTGGGCGTGCCGGCGGAGGCGCTGCGGGTCAACAAGCAGAATCTGCGCAACGCCATGAAGGGGCTGGTGGACAGCCTGATCATCGTCTCCGAGCCCTTCGCCGTCGCCTACGGCCTGGAGGAGCTGCTGCACTCCATGGTGGTGGACATCGGCGCCGGCACCACCGACTTCTGCGTGATGAACGGCCGCTACCCTCGGGAGGAGGACCAGCGCACCCTCACCAACGCCGGCGACTCGGTGGACGAATTGCTGGCCACCGGCGTCCGGGAGCATCATCCGGAAGCGCGCTTCTCCATGTACATGGTGCGGGAGTGGAAGGAGAACCACAGCTTCGTCGGCGACAACAAGAAGCCGGTGATGGTGAACGTGCCGGTAGCCGGACGCCCCACGGATCTCGACATCACCGAGGAGATGCGCTACGCCTGCGAAAGCCTGCTGCCACCGGTGTCCGAGACCATGGTCGACCTCATGGGCCGAGTGGAGCCGGAGTATCAGGCGAAGGTGCGCCAGAACATCATCCTCTCCGGCGGCACCGCCCTCATCTCCGGCCTCGGCGCCCGGCTCCAGGAGGAGCTCAAGGAAATCGGTGGCGGCCGCGTGCGGGTGGTCAAGGACCCGGTCTACGTCGGTTCCGACGGCGGCCTCGCCATCGCCATGGACGCCCCGGACTCGGATTGGGAGAAGCTGCCGGCGTGACTTCCTGGCGTGCGGAGAGAGGGCCCTGGTGAAAGTGGCCCTCACCCCCTCGATCCCCCTCTCCCAGCCGCCCACCCCACCTGCCGGTAGAGGGGGAAGCTCACAGCTCAACGACAGGTTCTCGCTCCCACGCTGCGGCGTGGGAGCCAGGGGAGACGCTCCAGCGTCGTGGGCGGGGGATCGCCTCAGGAACGAGAGCCCACAGTGTCCACGCCGGAGTGTCCACGCCGGAGCATGGGCACCAGGATCCGAGAAACCAACCAAAGAGCTTGACCACTGCCCCACCAGGGGTTATTCTCTCGCTTCCACGCTGCGAGGGGGCCGCCTCTGAGGCATCAGCAACTCCTCGCCCAGCCAGATTTCAAGAGTCGGGGCGTAGCTCAGCCTGGTAGAGCGCACGCTTCGGGAGCGTGAGGCCGGAGGTTCAAGTCCTCTCGCCCCGACCAATCTTCCTGTTCTTCCACCTCATTCAGCTGCAGGCGAGCCAGCCAGTGGCTCTGTGCGTTCGCCCACCCTGCGAGCGGGCACGGCTCAAACTCCCCGCTTTTGATGAGCACGCGCGTTGCGGATCTTCCACTGCACGGCAGGATGACGCCGAAAGCGATCCGCTATCTCGTCCGCGGGATCGAAGAGCAACTCCAGACGAAGCTCGCCCTGCTGCACACGTTGCACGAAATCCAGTTCCTGTGGTGAAAGGTCCAAGATCGGCTCCAGCGCATCGCGGGCCATCTCCCGCAATCGGTTTGCGGTGATGGACCGCCCCTGCTGGAGCATCGGCAAGAGCTGCGACTCGACACTTTGATCATCGATCTCGTCGAGACGCTCCAACCCATAACTGCTCATCGGATGGGTGAGGATGGAGGAGAAAGCGACGATGAATCTCCGGAACCGGGCTTTGTGCCATAGCTCCCCGACCTTCGAGGGCAGGAACGCGACATCATAGAGATCCCGAGGAGCCCGACGGCTCAGCAACGCACAAATCTTGCCGGCACAGAGTTCTTCGAGACCGACGATCCGAGTTGCGGGCCGCTCTAGCTGACCTGGCTGCCATAGAGAGCATTGTTCAGTCACAACCAACGGCTCTCGAAACAGGTAATTGACATCCACCTGAACCTGATCGGGAACACCGATCGAGGAACGATAGCCGAGATACAAAGTGCGGCCGGCGTGGTCTCGAGGCGAGCGCTGAAGGCGGAACCCCTTGCGCTCCGCCAAGGCCTCCAGCGCCCCCTCCACCTCCGGCCGAGCCTCCTGCATAGCAGCCCGATCCAAGGCTCCTACGTAGTTGTAGTCCAGATCTACGGAGAGCCTTTGCGGGGGTCCGAAACACAGGTTGAGCGCCGTCCCCCCTTTGAGCACCAGGACCCTTCCAAGAAGAGGGTGACGGTGAATATCCCCTGCCAAGTCACCAAGGCGGATCACCTTCTCTAGGGTCTCAGGCCGAAATCCGGTTTCGGCCACGAGCTCTTCGAGCCTCAGATGCTCAAGGCTCATCGGGCTCTCTGCCGCTTCCTACACTTTCCGGCACGATGAGATTCCAGCGGCCCTGCAAGTCCCCGCCCCGTGTTCCACGAGCCAGGTAATAAGGTGAGGCAGGGATTTGCTTCTCGAGCTCTTCCAGGTAGGTGTCGGGGACGTAGAAGGCGTTTTGGTAGCGCTCCAAGAACCAACCGACAGCCGCCCACAGACTCTTCGAGTCGTAGGCCGCAAGCACTTTCCCCAACAAGTCGAGATCGAGGACGGGAAAGCTGGCCGCCGAACCGACCAGCTCTTCGACTCCGCCGGCAAGGGCAGGCTGGCGAAAGCCGTCGACCAGCGTACGCTCCGGCCCCGTCACCCGCAGGACTCGGTCCTCCCTACTCATCCGGCGCAGTCCCAGCTCCTCCTGCCCTGCCTCCACCAGGGCCTTGGGATGATCCAAGAAGCGGATCCGCGCGCTTCGGAGATCCAGCGGTGGCCGCCGGCGCTTGGTGTAGACCGTCACCTCTCTCCATGCAGAGCGGGCAGCCCCCAGGAGCTCCAGGGCTGCATGATGACTGAAGACCGCGTCCGGCCGGGCCGCCGCCGCCACCAGAAAAGGATCAGCATGAAAACCCTCAACATCTACGCCAGCCGGCACCGTGGCGTAGACACCCCGAGCCACGGAGCGAATCCGACCCCGCCCGAGGTGGTATTTCAATCGCTCCAGAGTCGTCGCCTTCTCTCCCTGCAACCCCAAGCCACGTTGGGCTTCGTTGAGATTGAAGACTGGATGGGATCGGAAGAATCGAGTGGTTGGCTCCATGACTTGATATCTCGTCTTGTTAAGGGTAAGACCATACCACTCATCCACACGAAGCATCAAGACGATACTTGATATCACGTTCGGATGAGGGGAACAAAAGACTCCCTATCCACACAAAATATCAAGTAGCCATGAAGCCTAACTCGTCGAACTGGATTCCAGAATGCAAAAAAGGCGGAAGCCCCCGAGGGCCTCCGCCTTGCTCTGCTTCGATGGGAAGAGCGGAATCAGAACTTCCGGCCCTGGGCCTTGATCAGCGGCTGAGCGCCGTTGACCAGATCCTGGAGCATTTCTTCGGTGAGGGCCTGGTCCTTGTCGCACAGGGCCTCGTCGGGGTTGGGATGAACCTCGACGATGAGACCGTCGGCGCCCACCGCCACCGCCGACAGGGCCAGGGGAATCACCAGATCCCGGCGACCGGCGGCGTGGGAGGGGTCGACGATCACCGGTAGATGGGTGCGCTCCTTGAGCACCGGCACCGCGCTGACGTCGAGGGTGCTGCGGGTGGCGGTCTCGAAGGTGCGGATGCCGCGCTCGCAGAGCACCACCTGGTGGTTGCCCCCGGCCATGATGTACTCGGCGGCCATCAGCAGCTCCTCAATGGTGGCGCTGAGGCCGCGCTTGAGGAGCACCGGCTTGTGACACTTGCCGATTTCCTTGAGCAAGGAGAAATTCTGCATGTTGCGGGCGCCCACCTGCAGCATGTCGGCGCCGTCGGCGACCTGCTGCACGTCCTCCGGCTGTAGCACCTCGGTGACCACCGGCAGCTCGTAGGCGTGGCCGGCGTCCGCCAGCAGCTCGATGCCGGGGAAGCCCAAGCCCTGGAAGGAGTAGGGAGACGAGCGGGGCTTGAAGGCACCGCCGCGGAGAATCCGGCCGCCGACGCCCTGGACAATGGCCGCCGACTGCTGAATCTGCTGCTTGCTCTCCACCGCGCAGGGACCGGCGATGAGCACGAAGCGGTCGCCGCCGATCTCCACCTGGCCGACGTGCACCGGGCGACGCTCGCCCTCGAAGGCGGGCTCGATGAGCTTGCGCCCCTTCGGTTTCTGAGGAATGGGGCAGGCACCTTCCGGCAGGGTCGGCGCCGGCGCAGCAGCGGCGGGGGCCTCGGCAGCGGGCGGCGGAACGTCCGCTGGGACCGCGACGGAAGCCCCGGTGGTCTGCTCGCCCTCGGCGCTCTCCTCAGGAGCTTCGGAGCTGGGGGTCTCGGAGTTGGCAGCCTCGGATCTGGCTGTTTCGCCCCGAGGAGTCTCCACCTGTTCCCACTCGTCAATATGCCGCGGGTACGTGCCCAGGATCTTCATGCGGTTGGTGTGGCGCCGCAGCTCGTGCAGCGCCGAGGCCACCGCGTCGTTTTCGGCGTGGCCCTCCAGATCGACATAGAAGCGATAGGCCCAAGGCTTCTCCGGCAGCGGCCGGCTCTCCAGCTTGGTCAGGTTGACGCCGTGGTCCTCCAAGACCTTGAGACATTCCACCAGCGCACCGGGGCGGTGCCGCAGCACCATCACCAAGGAGGTCTTGGCCGGCCGGCGGGGATCCACCGGCTCCGGTTCCTTGCCGATGAGCAGGAAGCGGGTGAGATTGAGAGCGCGATCGGAGACTCCCCGCCGGAGCACCCGCAGACCCCAATAGCGGGCAGCCTCCTCGGAAGCGATGGCGGCGATAGCGAGGCTCTTCTGGTGGGCCACCGATTGGGCGGCGCCGGCGGTGTCGAAGTAGGACTCCTGACGCACGCCCACCAAACCACCGAGGAATTTCGTGCACTGTTGCAGGGCCACCGGGTGGGAACGGATCAGCTCGATGTCCTCGAGCTTGGCGGCGGGCAGCCCCAGCAGACAATGCTCCACCATCCACACCTCCTCACCGACGATGGTGATCTGGCGGTGGGCCAGCAGATCGTAGACCTCGTTGATACTGCCGGCGACGGTGTTCTCGATGGGCAGCAGGGCGTAATTGATCTGCCCACTTTCCAGCGCATCCACCGCGGCTCCGAAGTCCGGGTAGCCCACCCGCTCCAGCCGCTGAGCGTCGCGGCTGGCGAAGTGCTTGGTGATGGCCATGTCGCTGTAGCAGGCGGGGGCCCCCTGGTAGCCTACGCGCACGGCGGCGGTGGCGGCTCCTTCGTGGGGACGGTGGAGCTGGCGCTCCTGGTCGCGGCGCGAGTAGTTGAGTACCTCCCGCAGCACACGCCCCACGAAGTACGGGCTCAACCCGGCCTCTTCCGCCTCCTTGGCCCAGACCTGGAAGATCTCGTGCTCGCGATCTTCGTCCCGGAGCGGTGCCAGAGGATTGTCGCGTTTGAAGCCACCGATGTCTCGGACCAGCTCCATGCGGCGAGAAAGTAGTTGGATGAATTCCCGATCGAGGCCGTCGATAGCCTCGCGCAGACCAGAGAGGGCCTGACCTTCCGAGTCTGAGGAAGAGTCGGGAGCTCGGGAAGGGGTGGTGGAATCTTCAATCCGCGTACCGGACATAGCCATCTCTCCACGTCATGGCGCCGCCCCTCGGACGGTCCGCTGGGAGGGCCGCGCCGAATTGAAAGGAAGATACGATACCACTAGCATGCCGCTTTGTGGCAAAAACCAAGTGACTTTGCCGCTCCGCGGCATGTCCCGAAGGGCTTCCCGGGGTATAAACTAGCCGAGATCTGCACCCGCCCAGACCCGGCAACCAGAAGCCCGGCCCACCGGGAGAATGCAGTCCGGAGACACGCAGTCCGGAGACACACAGTCCGGAGACACGCAGTCCGGAAGAACGCAGCGCAGAAAGGGGATTCCATTCCATGCCGCTCGAAACTCTGTCCGACCTTTTCTTCACCGCCGCCGACCACGACAAGACCGAATGCCTTTTACACAAGGTGGATGGCCAGTTCGTCCCGCTGTCCACCGCCGAGGTCGTGGACAAGGTCCAACGCCTTGCCAAAGCCCTGGTGGACGCTGGCGTCGAACGCGGCGACCGGGTCGGGCTGATGGCGGAGAACGGCCCCCATTGGCCCATCGTCGACTTTGCCTCGGTGTGCATCGGTGCGGTCCTGGTACCGGTTTATCCCACTTTGACGGCGGAACAGGCTGCCTTCATCGTCAACGACAGCGGCTCGAAGATCGTCTTCGCCGAGGGTGTTGAGCGCTATCAGGGTCTCGAGAGCCAGAAGGGAAGCATGCCCAACATGGAGCAGCTGGTGCTCATCGGAGACGGGATCTCCGGAGCCACCACCCTCGATCAGCTCTTCGAGCGGGGCGAGGGGGCCAGCGCCGAAGACTTCCAACAGCGCGCTGCCCTCAACCAGCCCAACGATCTGGCGACCTTCATCTACACTAGTGGCACCACCGGCAACCCCAAGGGCGTGATGCTCAGCCACGGCAACATCGTGTCCAACATCAAGGGCTCGCTGGAGGTCTTGGACATCCAGGGGGATTACACCGCGCTTTCCTTCCTGCCCCTCTCCCATTCCTTCGAGCGCACGGTGGACTACTTCTACTTTCTCCGCGGCGTGACCATCGCCTACGCCGAATCAGTGCAGGCGGTGGCGCAGAACCTCCAGGAGGTGCGGCCGCACATTTTCGTCTCCGTCCCTCGGGTCTACGAAAAAGTGCTGGCAAAAGTGCAGGAAAATATCGCCAAGGCGCCGGCCCTGCGGCAGAAGATCTTCCATTGGGCGGTTTCCGTGGGCCACGAGGCTCTCCCCTACCGCCTCCAGGACAAAGCCCCGCCGGGCCTGCTGGGCCTGAAGTTGGGACTGGCGGACACGCTGGTCTTCTCCAAGATCCGCGAGCGCCTGGGCGGACGCTTCGTCTACGCCATGTCCGGCGGCGCGCCGCTGGCTCGGGACGTGGCGGAGTTCTTCTGGGGCGCCGGGATTCCCATCTACGAAGGCTACGGCCTGTCGGAGACCTCGCCAGTGCTCAGCGTCAACGCCCCGGGGCGGGTGAAGATGGGCACCGTCGGCAAGGCGCTGCCGGGAGTGACCCTGGAGATCGCCGAGGACGGCGAGATCCTCGCCAAGGGCCCGAACATCATGAAGGGCTACCACAACCTGCCGGAGGCCACCGCTGAGGCCATCGACAGCGAGGGCTGGTTCCACACCGGCGACATCGGAGAAATCGACGAGGAAGGCTTCCTGCGCATCACCGACCGCAAGAAGGAGATCATCGTCAACGCCTACGGTAAGAACGTGGCGCCGGCGCCGGTGGAGAACGCGATCAAGGCGAGCCGCTACATCGGCCAGGTGATGGTGGTGGGGGACCGGCGCAAATTCCTCGCAGCCCTCGTCGTGCCGGACTTCGAAGCTCTGGCCGTATGGGCCACCGCCAAGGGGCTCGACTCCAGCAACATGGAAGCTCTGCTGGCTCAGGAGCCGGTGCAGGAGCTGTTCCGCAACGAGCTCGAAGAGGTCAATCAGAAGCTGGCCAAGTACGAGCGCGTCCACGCCTGGGAGCTGCTGCCGGAGGAGTGGAGCATCGAGGGCGGCGAGATGACCCCCACCCTCAAGGTCAAGCGCCGGATCGTGAACCAGAAGCATGGTGATCGCATCGACGCCATGTACGAACGCGCCGAGAAACGGTGACGGGAGCTTCCGAGGCCTCGGAGTCGGCGCAGGAGATCTTCCGCCTGGAGGTAGCCTCCAGCGGTCTGGCCACCCTATGCTTCGACCTGCCCGGAAGCTCGGTCAACCTCTTCACCCGCCAGGCTCTGGAGCAGCTGGGAGAGCGCATCGAGGAGCTCCGGGAGCGGGACGACATCGGCTGCCTGGTGTTGCTCTCGGGCAAGGCCAAATCCTTCTGCCACGGCGCCGACGTGGAGCTCATCGGTGGGCTGGAGACCGCCGAGGAGGGCGAACGCGGCGCCCGCGCCGGCCAGGAGCTCTTCCGCGCCTGGCAGGAGCTGCCCTTCCCCACCATCGCCGCCATCCACGCCACCTGCATGGGCGGCGCCACGGAGATCTCCCTCGCCTCCACCTTCCGGTTGGTGAGCGATGACGAGAATCTGCGGGTGGGGCTGCCGGAGGTACGCCTGGGCATCCTTCCGGGCTGGGGCGGCTGTGTTCGGCTGCCCCGGGTGGTGGGCCTGACGGACGCTCTGGACCTGATCCTGGCGGGGAAGAGTCTGAGCGGTGCCCGGGCCCTGCGGGTCGGGCTGGCGGACGAGCTCCTGCCCCACGACGACTTCCTCCACCACGTGCGGAATTTCGCTCTGGAGGTGATCCACGGCCGGCGGCCGCGCAAGGCGGACCGGGACCTGCGGGAGCTGCTGCTGGAGAAGAACCCCCTGGGTCGGCGGATCGTCTTCGATCAGGCGCGCAAGAAGACCCTCTCCCGCACCGGCGGCAAATATCCGGCACCGCTACGGGCCATCGAAGTGATCCGCATCGGCGTCGAGGAGGGCCCCGCCGCCGGTTTCGACGCCGAAGCCCGCGCCCTGGGAGAGCTCGCCGCCGGCGTGGTGAGCAAGAACCTTCAACACGTATTCGCCCTCACCCAGGGCGTCAAGAGCCACGGAACGGAGCCGGCGGCGGGACCCGCCCCAAGGCTGGTAGGAGTCGTCGGAGCAGGCCTGATGGGCGGCGCCATCGCCCACCAGGTGACGGTCTCCGGAGGCATGGCGGTGCGCATCCTGGACCGCAGCCCCGCCGCCCTGGTGCAGAGCATGACCCACGCTTCCCGGCTGGTCTACAACCGCATGAAGCGCCGCCGCATCTCTCGCTCCGAGGCCCGGGAGGCCATGGCCCGCATCCAGCCCACCCTCGACCTGGAGGGCTTCCGCCGTGCCGACCTGGTGATCGAGGCGGTGACCGAACGGCTGGAGGTCAAGCGGAAGGTCTTCGGGCAGCTGGCGGAGGCGGTGTCGAAGGATGCCCTGCTGGCCTCCAACACCTCGTCCCTGTCCATCGACGCCATCGCCGAGACCATCCCGGAACCGGAGCGAGTGTTGGGGCTGCACTTCTTCAACCCCGTGCACCGCATCCCACTGGTAGAGGTGGTGGCGGGCCGCCACACCGCCCCGGAGGCCTTGAAGCGAGCCGCAGCCTTCGTCCGCCGGCTGGGCAAGACGCCGGTAGCGGTGCAGGACAGTCCGGGCTTCCTGGTCAACCGAGTGCTCATCTACTACCTGACCGAGTCCCTGTGGCTGATCGCCGAGGGCTGGCCGGTGGAAGCGGTGGACCGCGCCCTGCTGCAGTGGGGCTTCCCCATGGGTCCTTTCGCCCTTCTCGACCGGGTGGGGCTGGACATCGCCGCTGCCGTCTCGGAGCATCTGGAAGAGGCTTATCCGCAGCGGGTGCACATGCCCAAGCTGCGCTGGCAGGAGACCTTCTTGGACCCCGGCCACTTGGGGGAAAAGTCCGGCCGCGGCTTCTTCCGTCACGGCTCCGGCGGCAAGCGCACCGTCGATGGGGAGGTTTACGGCCACCTCGGTCTCGGTGCCCGGGATCCGGACCCGGATCTCGACGACGCCGCCGAGCGCCTGATCCTGCCGATGATCAACGAAGCCGCTTGCTGCCTCGAAGAAGGAGTGGTGGACAGCCCCGAGACCCTCGACCTGGCGATGATCCTGGGAGCCGGCTTCCCGCCCTTCCGCGGCGGCCTATGCCGCTGGGCGGATCACCGCGGCCTGGACTCGGTGGTGGGAGGCCTGGAACGCCTGGCGGGGGTCGTCGGCGAGCGCTTCCGCCCCTCCGACGCCCTCCGCGGCTTCGCCGCCGCCGGTGGCTTCTACCGCACCTGATCCTCTCCCGACAGCCCTCGGCGACCTGTTCGTGGCTCTCCGCGTCCCCGAGGGAGGACAGCGCCGCCCTACTTCCTACGCGCTGGGCCCTACCAAACCCCTCGTTTCCAAGCTCCCACGCTGGAGTGGACTGAACCCAGGACACGCCCCACCTGGCCCGGTCTTTGCAACTTCTTTGAGAAGATAGTCAGGAAAGGAGTCCATTCATGCGCGCAATTCAGAATTCTTCCCCCCTACTTCGACCGACCCTCGGTGCTCTCCTTCTAGCGCTTCTGAGCACCCTGGTCCTCGCTCCCGCCGCCGTCGCTCAAGAAGCTCCGGAAGCAGCGCCTCAGGAGACCTTCGAAGAGCAGGTGAACGTCACCGAGGTCGTCCTCGACGCTCTGGTCACCGACCGCAAGGGCAACGTCATCCTCGGTCTCCAGCCGGACGATTTCGTCGTCGAGGAAGACGGTGAGCCGGTGCAGCTGGACTCGGTGAGCTTCTACAGCAACCGCCTGGTAGAGCCCGACGACGAGGGCGCCGCGGAGGCCGGTGTCTCCGTCGACGACCAGCCCTCGGACCGCTACTTCATCCTCTTCTTCCACGACCAGCGGATCAACAGCGGCAGTGCCTTCCGCATCGTCGAGCGCCAGCTCAACGCCGGCCGCCAGAGCCAGGACTGGGTGCGTGAGGAAATGCTGCCGGGAGATTGGGTGGCAGTGGTCAGCTACGACGTCAAGCTCAAGCTGCACCAGGACTTCACCCAGGACCGCAAGGCCCTGCTCTCCGCCATCGACCGCGCCGTCAAGGGTTCCGACGGTGCCAACTGGCCGTCCCGCCAGGACGGCGACGAAGGACCCGCTCTGGCCGGGAACATGCCCTCGGGCAAGGAGCTCCGCAAGGCCACGGGCAATATCTACAAGGGTTTGCGGGTGCTGGCGGAAGCTACCGAGCCGATCCAGGGCCGCAAGAACCTGCTGCTCTTCACCCTCGGCTTCGGTGAGCTCGACAGCTTCGGCAATTACATTCCGGACACCCGCTACTACCCGCCCATGATGCACGCCCTCAACGACGCCAACGTGGCCGTCTACACCATCGATCTGAGCCCGCCCAACGTGCGCCACAGCCTGGAGGACGCCATGAGTCACCTGGCGGCGGACACCGGTGGTGAGTACATGTTCACCCACAGCAACTTCATCAAGCCCCTCCGGCGCGTGTCGGAGGCCACCAACGGCTACTACCTGCTGAGCTACCGCAGCCGCCATCCGGAAGGCAAGGAGGGCTATCAGAAGGTCAAGGTGAGCCTGAAGAATCCGAAGTGGAAGGTGAGCGCCCGCTCCGGCTACAGCTTCGGGGACGACTCGGAGGGGTAACTGAGGCGGAGAATCAGTCGTCGACGGTGACGACTTCAGCAGTGCGGGCCTCGGAGGCGTCGGCGTCGTCGACACTCTCTTCGATCTCCACCAGCACCACCGTCACGTTGTCCAGGCCGCCGCGGGCGTTGGCCTCGTCCACCAGCAGCCGACAGGTGGGCTCCAAGCCCCGGCGGTCCTCCAGAGCCGACTGGATCTCCGGATCGCTGAGCATGGTGGTGAGGCCGTCGGAGCACAGCAGGTAGAGATCTCCCGGCTGGGTCGTCACTTCGAGCATGTCGATCTTGATCTCGTTGTCGCCGCCGAGGGCTCGGGTGATGACGTTCTTCAGCGGGTGCACCCGCGCCTGCTCCGCCGACAAGAAGCCGGCCACCACCTGCTCGTTGACCCAGGTGTGATCTTGGGTCAGCAGCTCCAGCCGGCCCTCGCGGATGCGGTAGACCCGGCTGTCACCGACGTTGGCCACCGCAGCGGTGGTCCCGCAGAGCAAGAAGCCCACCACCGTAGTCCCCATGCCGTACAGGGCGCCATCCTCCCGAATCGCCCCCAAAACCTTCTGGTGAGCGTCGCGCACGGCGGTTTCCAGCAGCTCGGCATGCCTGCACTCCCCCGTCTCCTCGGGAGGACGGGAATGATGGTTGCCAAGGTGCTCGTCAACGTAGGAGCGAATGGACTGCACCGCGATGCGGGAAGCCACTTCACCATGACTGTGGCCACCCATGCCGTCCGCCACCACCGCCAACCGATGCTCCGAATCGATGCCGAAGCAATCCTCGTTGTGGGCTCGCGCCAGGCCGACGTCCGAAAGGCCACAGGCCTTGATCTGCAGCATCAGCTCCCCATCCCGAAGAGGCCGGAGCGACCTTTCTTCGCCTTGCGGCGGACCTCTTCCAAGGCCTCGGTCACGGCGGGATCCTCTTCGCCCCATTTCTGCGCCAGCAGATAGTAGTGCTCCGCCTGCTCCAGATTGCCCGCCTGAGCGAAGAGCTTGCCGGCGAGCTTGGAGTATTTGGAATTGAACGGTTCGAGCTCGGAAGCCCGGCGCGCCGCCTGCAGCGCGCGGCTCAGCCAACGGCGTTCCTTGCCGCAGGCCAAAGCCAGGTGGAAGAAAGCCTTGGCGTTGGTGGGATCGGTTTTGGTGGCGTGATCGAAGTTGTCGGCGGCGGCGGAGAAATTACTCTCCTTGTAGGCCTTGACGCCTCGCT
Organism: Acidobacteriota bacterium; assembly: GCA_034211275.1. Taxonomy (NCBI): domain Bacteria; kingdom Pseudomonadati; phylum Acidobacteriota; species Acidobacteriota bacterium. The sequence goes on along the minus strand of JAXHTF010000022.1, from coordinate 18,389 downwards.
GCATGTAGACCTTCAGCAGCTGCTCGGGAGAACCGGGGGTCGAGCTCGCCGCCGGCCGCGCCAGCTCCAAATCGTGTTCCCGGCGACGGGTAGGACTGGACAGCACGTTGAAGGCCTCGGTGATGGCCTGGAAGTCCCTCTCCGCCTGTTCTTTGCGCTCGCCCTGGAAGCGGTCCGGGTGCAGCTGCCGAGCGAGATCCAAGAATCGGCTCCGGATCTGCTCGCCGGTGGCGTTCTCTGGAACGCCCAAAATCGAATAATAGTTCGTCGCCATGACGTTACCTAGCTTACTTTGATTGTATACAGTCGATCAGCGGTCTTGCGGACCGGGTCCGGAACGTTGCGATCCTTGCGGATATCCCGCAGGTCCCGCACCGAGAGCCGGGGCATCAGCCGCACCACGTTGCCCACCGGCGCCCGAGGGTTCTTGACCAGCGCCAAAACGATGGCGTAACGGGTGACGAACTGCCGGTCCCGGGAGATGGCCGCCAAGACGTCCTCGTGAGTATTGCGCCCCAGACAAGCCTGCTCAATCTCCTGATCGGAAAAATTGTTGTTATGGTACGCCGCCAGTGCCACCACGGAGATGGGGTCCTTGAGCAACAGGCCCCGAAGGCTTCGGCTGGCTCCGCGGGTGAGCTTCATGCGCACCGGTGTCGGCAGACTGCGAATCTGGGCGTCGGTGAGGCCGGTGGTCTCCTCCACCTCCTCGTCCACTCCCTCCGGCCGTTCCGCCCGCGCCGCGTCGAGAGCCTCCTTGACCTCCTCGTCCGTGGCCTCCTCGATCTTGCCGGGCTTCTCTTTGGGCTTCTCCGGAGCTTCCTTGGGCAACAGATGTTGCCGATACTCCTTGATGCGCCGAGAGCTGTAGCGACTGAGGTTGGGATTGGAGGTGAGGGCATCGAGAATCTGCGGATGCTCGACGATGATGTCCTGGCGTAGCAGAAGCACCTCCTGCAGATCCTCCTCGAGGCTCGGCGCCACCGCCACCAGCAGCTCCGGTGGCGCATCGCGGCGCCGCAGGATGGTCTCCAACACGCGGTGCTCGGAGGCCTCCAAGGCGAAATAGCCGAGCTCTCGGGGGGACGCGTCCTCGGCCAGGAAGGACGAAAGAACCTTGCCGTCGAGCTCGCGCAGCGAACGGGCCGCGACCTCGGCGATCTCCGTGTCGGGGCAGCGGGCCAGGTCCACCTGCAACGGGATCAGCTCGTGGGGCTCCACCGGCAGCAATCCGCTGGCGGCCATCAGCTGGAGCTCTCGGCTGGATCCGGAGCGAACCTGCTCCACCAGCGGATGCGCGCTCACGGCGTCGCCTCCGACGGTTCCGCGACCCCCAAGGCCGCAGCGGTCTCCAGATCGATGGTGAGATTGGACAGCACCTGGCCGTCGACGCCGTCCAGCTGCAGTGGCTCGCCGTTGACCTCCAGATTCACCCCGCCGGCGTTGCCCAGCTTGCGGAAGACCACCCGCTCCTGGGCGTCGATCTGCAAGGACTCTCCCTGGGAGTACTCCCGGGCGATGCGCTGGTCGCCGTCCACCACCGCCTCCACCCAGCAGTCGCGGATGAACTCCACCGTCACCCGCAGGGGCACCGCGGGCTCCTGGGCCGCCGCTTCCGCCGCCGAGTCTGGCTCCCCAGGGGTTTCCACGGGAGGCGACACCGGCACCGGCGGCGACACCGGCGGCACGAACGCCTGGCGGGGCTGTTGCTCGACGGGCTGATCCCGATCGCGCTCCGCCAGCAGCAGCACCAGCGCCACGATCACCGCCAGCACCAGGAAGGCGATGAGCAGCACCGGCCACAGCCCGCGGGACTCCCGGGCGCTCGGGCTCGGCCCTGGACGTTCCTCCACGCGCTCCTCGGGAAGGCTCGGCGAACCCTCCTGGCGAGCCCACAGATAGTGGTTGATGACCTCGTCTCCGTCGAGGCCTACATATTCGGCGTATTGGCGGAGAAAACCCTTGGCGAAAACCGAGGCTGGCAACAAGTCGAAGCGATCCTGTTCGAAGGCCTCCAGGTATCGCAGGCTCACCTTGCTGCTGTCGGCAATCTCCCGCAGGCCGATCTGACGGACCTCTCGCTGCTGACGGAGCCAGGAGCCGAAGGTCGTCCCTTCCGACTCGGGACCTACCCAAGGCGGTTGCCGAGTGTTGGAGCGCTCTGCGCTGGTCATATCCTCACTTCAAGCGGTTCGAAATCTCGACGTGGTGGGGCCGTCTCGTAAGCCCCCGTAATCTAAGGAATTGTACTGTACCGACGACGATGAGGCGAATTGGACCCCACGACCGAAGAGCGGGCCCAAAAAACCCTCAGCCCTCACCCAGAAGGAGCTTGGCACGGCGGCGCACCTGGGGCGCCAGACGCTGATTCCCGCTCACCGCCCGGATATCGTTCTTGCGCAATCCGGAGAGCAGGTCACAGGCCACCACCGGCGGCGTGCGAGGATTGCGCGCCAGCGCCAGCCGCACCATGTACAAGCGGCCCCAGCGACGATTCGCCGCCACCAGGCGCAGGATCTCCGGCGCGGCACCATCGCTGGCCACCAAGGGCATGATCACGCCCTGGGTCATGCGCGGGTTCTCCATCATGGCGGCGATGACCCGCTGGTGGCCATCGTGGCGCAGGTGCATGAGCAGGCCGTGGCCGGCGCGCCGGGCGATGGCCATGCGCTCCCCCAGGCTGAGCCCCGGCAACCGTTCCAGGATCTGACGCTCGGCGCTCCGGCGCAGGACCGGCAGCAGGCGGGTATCCACCGACAGCTCGAGGAGATCTCGCCAGTACAGCCCGGGCAAGAAGCGCATGGCGTGCACCTGCGGCGACTTCGGATGGCGCGCGATGTCCCGGCGTATTTTGTAGCTGGTGAGCAAGCGGGGCCGTGCCATCACCGCCTCCACGAGCTCCTGATCGGCGTAAGGATGACGCAGCAGACGCCGCACCAGGGGCACATCCGCCTCTTCCAAGTCGCCGGCGATGAAAGCCCGCAACTCCTCCAAACCCTCTTGATGACGCGGCTCTTGGTCCGCCCCGGCGCGGTCTCTGGACTCCCTTGATTTCACCTCATTACTTTACCGCCTGCCACGACGCCGCCAAGTCTGCTATCTTCATGCACTGCTATGGCCATCTCCAAGACGACCCAGAACTACATCGCCAAGGGCGATTTCGATTCCATTGAAGACGAGTGGCTGGCCCAGAGCGGCCGGGACCCGGAGAATCTGGACTACTTCATCGGAGTAGCCCGGGCTCTTCAGGGCCAGGGGCAGGCGGATCGCGCCCGCACCCTGCTGGAGCTCCTCGACGACCAGATCAGCGACCGCGGTCTGTGGCGCTTGCGGCTGAAGATGCTGCGCCGGGCCAGGGCCCTGATCTACGACGACGAGGAAATGCACCGAGCCATCCTAGCCACGCTCAAAGAGATCCACGGCGACCACAGCATGTACGAGCTGATGGTCGACAAGCTCGGTCTCAACAAAGCCATCCGGGATATCTCCAAGACCTGGGAGAAGGCGGAGCGGCTCGAGTCCCTGATGGGCTTCGACGTCGGCACCGTGGTGCTGATGAAGGGCAAGGGCGCCGGCAAGATCCAGGAGATCAATCTCCAGCTGGATACCTTCAAGGTGGATTTCCCCAAGCATCCGGGACTGATGGTGGGCTTCCGAGCCGCTGCCAAGATGCTCATCGCCCTCACCGAAGGGCACATCCTGCGGCGCAAGATGGACGAGCCGGACCAGCTCAAGAAGCTCGCCAAGGATGATCCGCCGGAGCTCCTGCGGCTGGTGCTCCAGAGCTACAACGAGGAGCGCACCGCCGCTCAGATCAAGCAGGATCTGACGGGCGTCGTCACCCCCAAACGCTGGACCTCCTGGTGGAATGCGGCGCGCAAGCACCCGCAGGTGATCACCGAGACCAGCGGCCGCGCTTCGTACCGCTGGGCCGCCACCAGCGCCCACGCCTTCGAGGCGGTGTGGCAATCCTTCGAATCCGCCCCGCCACGGGAGAAGGTCGACCTCTACAAGCGCAACGCAGACCGCGACGAAGATCTCAAGCAACGGATGGTGCGCTCCCTGGCGGCGGCGGGCAACGGTGCCCTGATGCAGGAGCCGGGCCTGGCCCTAGAGATCTGGCTGGCCCTGGAGCGCGGCGGCGATCTACCCGACGATCTGCCCTGGGGCGCCCCGGACATCCTGAGCACCGACACCGCCCACAAGAGCATCGCCGAGGTCCAAGACCGCAACCTGCGGGAGCGAGCCGCCGAGCTGGTGCAGGAGCATCGAGAGGACTGGCCGAAGGTCTTCGCCCATTGGCTGCTGCAGGAGGAAGACCCTCGGCTGCTGGACCGGCTGACGGAGAGCCTGGGGCAGGAAGATCCCCAGGAGCTCAACCGCTTCCTCGAACAGGTGCTGAGTCAGCCCCGCAAGCATCCGGCGGCCTTCGTATGGATGGCGGAGCGGGCGGTGGAAAACGAGGAGCTGCGCCAGCGCAACCCCCTCCGCTTCCTCAAGCAGCTGCTCATCTCGCTCCAGGACGACAACTTCGCTTCCTATCGAGCGGCGCGGCTGATGCCCCTCTTCGAAAGCGGCGGCACGGTGCCGCGGCTGATCCCGATGTTGGAGGAAGGGCAGGCGGAGCAGGCTGCCACCGCCGTGGACCGGGCTCCCGGCCTCGAGGAGTACCAGCGCAGCGCACTGACCAGCGCTCTGGAGCTGCGCTTCTCGTCCCTGCGCAAGGAAACCGAGGCGCCGCTCTACGCGACCCGCGACAAGATCGAGGAGAAGCGCAAGGAGTTCCAGCACCTCAAGAGCGTCGAGCTGCCGGCCAACCGCAAAGCCATCGAGGAAGCCCGAGCCATGGGCGACCTGCGGGAGAACTTCGAATACAAATCCGCCCGCCAGCGCCACGAATACCTGTCGGCGCGGGTCGCGGGGCTCAACCACGACCTCTCCCGAGTGCAACCTATCGACCTCTCCTTCAGCGAGTCGTCGGAAGTCCGGGTGGGCACCCGATTGAAGCTCAAGACCGACGGCGGCGAAGAGCGCACCCTCACCATCCTCGGCCCGTGGGAAAGCGAGCCGGAGAAGCACATCGTGTCCTACGAGTCGGAGCTAGCGAAGGCGCTGCTGGGCAAGAAGGAAGGCGAGGAGGCCACCGCCGGCGGCACCACCTACACGGTGGAATCCATCGAGGCGGTGCAGGAGAGCGATCTCTGAGGCTCTGCTGAGCCGATTGGGTAAGCAACCAACACGGGGGACCCACTTGTTGGTCCCATATTTTTCAACGACTTAGAGCGTTGAGGACGGCAACAGGAGAGACTCCTACTCCCCCTCCGGCGCTCCCCGCGCTGCCTCCCCGTCGCCGGCCTGCTCGTCGCCAACCGCCGCCGGCACGATCTCCACCACTTCTCCCTCCCAAGTCCAGGTCACCGGCACGCCTCGGTCCAACAGGCGCCCCAGCTCCGGTGCCGCTGCGATCCAGCGCTGGGCTTCCTCCGACGCGGCGCTCACCGTGCGGGTGGGCACCGGCTCCTCCGGCAAGGTGAAGTCTTCGGCGTCGAGGATTTCGGAGGGGGCCACCAGCACCGGCTGATGAGTCTGGCGCCGCTCATCCACCCAATTCAGAAACAGGAAGAGAATCACCGCCAGGGAGAAGACCAGAGCGAAGGTGAAACCCACGGTGGACTGCATGGGGGTGTTCTGGATGCGGCCTTCGAGGCGCTGGAGCAGATCCCGCGGCTGGGGCTCCAGACGAATGCGGCGAGCGAGATCCTGGCCCAGGGTGGGGGGCGGGGCTAGATCTTCCAGACGCCGTAGCCCCCGCACGACCCGCCGCAGCCCTTCCAGCTGGCGCCGGCAGTCCGGGCACTCCTCCAGATGATCCTCCACCAGCCTCAGCTGAGGCGGTGGCAGCTCCTCGTCCAGATAGGCCGAGAGCTGGGCAGCTGTCGCATGACGGCTCATGATCTCGTCTCCTCGCCGGCGTCGTCCTCTTCCTGCTGCCGCTCGAGGATCACCCGCAGCCGATCCCGGCCCCGAGCGATGCGCGAGCGCACGGTGCCCAAGCGGATGCCGAGTACCTCGGCGATCTCTTCGTAGCTCAAGCCCTGGAGGTCGCAGAGCACCACCGCCGAGCGAAAGACCTCCGGCACCTCAAGCAGCGCCTGCGCTACCCGGCGGCCTTGGTCCCGGGCGATGGCCCGCTGCTCCGGCCCGCGGCCCGGATCCCGCAGCTCCACCCCCGGCCCGTCGTCCTCCGCCAGCGGCTGGAGGTTCCACCGTTTGCGCCGCAGGCGGCTGCGGCACACGTTGAGGGCGACGCGGTAGATCCAGGTCTTGAGGCTCGAACGCCCCCGGAAACGATCCACCGCGCGAAAGATCCGCAGGAAGCTGTCCTGGGTCAGATCCGCCGCCAGCTCCCGATCGCCGCACATGCGGTAGGCGAGATTGAACACCATTTGGCCATAGCGCTCATAGACCTCTTCGAAAGCCTGCGGATCTCCGTACCGATGCCGTTGGACCAGATCCCAATCGGATTGGACCAGGGGAGCGGCGGATGTCTCGGCGGCCTCCATGTTCTTCTTTTTACTCACCGGTACGACCGGCCTTTGGAGACTTGGACTCTACGCCGGCAAAAAAAGTTCCCGCCGCTGCAGAACCATCAGCGCCCGGCAGTGGCGACGGTGGTGGCGCTGGAGCCGGTGCCGTAGTAGCTGCGCAGGCCGTCGGCGATGGCGGTAGCGGCGTGCTGGCGGAAGATGCGGCTCTGGAGGAGCTTGCGGTCCTGGTCGTTGGCCAGATTCACCACCTCCAACAGCAGCTCCGCGGGCACCGCGTTGTAACGCAGTACCGCCGGCACCCACGGCCGCCGGCCGCGATAGATCTGCTGGCGCACCGGCTTCTGGGGGTGTACCGCCAGATTGCGCTCGCTGAAGGAGCGAATCACTTCCTCCGCCAGCTGCCGAGACAGGCCCTCGCTCTGGGTGCGCTGGCGCCAGGTGTAGCTCACCCGCGGGTCCTCCCGCACTTCCCGGCGGGAAGTGTAGACCGTGCCGCTCTTGCCGAAGCTGCCGCGGCGCAGCTCCGCGTCCGGGATGTAGGCCATGGCGCCACGCAGCGAAGGATGCAGAGAGTCGGCGTGGATGGAGATGAAGACCACGTCCTCCGGCTTGCTGCCCTGCTCCAGGGCTCGGCGGTAGATGCTGTTGGCGAGGTACCAGCGCAGATGCACCCCCACCCGGCTGTCGCCGTTCTTGAGGTCATAGGGTGGGTCGGTGAGGACCACGTGCTCCCGGGAATAGGGCAGCACGTCGCGATCGTCGATGCGGTAATGGTCGCCGTCCCGGGTGGTGGTGAAGACTCGCGCCGAGGTGTAGGTTTCCAGGTGCCGCTTGAGGCGCAGCATGATGTCGTAGACGTAGGTGCTCTCCCACACTCCGAGCTTCGACGTGCCCATGTCCCGGCCGCCGTGGCCGGCGTCGAGGATCACCGTGATTCCCGCCAGGTCGGTGGAGCGCACCGGATTGCTGAAGCGAGCGCTGGCGCGCAGATTGGCCTCGTACTCCACCCGCCGGGGATGGCCCGGGGGCAAGAACTCCGGCTGCAAGACGTCGAAGGGAATCTTCACCGGAAAGCCGATGGGCATGTCGGTGACATCCTTCACGCCGTTGCGGCGGGCGATGTCCGCCGCCAGAGCGTTGACGTCCACGGCGTAGATACGACCGGTGAAGCGCACCACGACGCTGGAGTACAGAGCCTCCCCGGGCTTCAGCCGATAAACGGCGTACTCCCCTTGGGCGTCCTTGCCATATTGCAGCTGCGCCTGATCCGAATTCTTGACGTTGGGCGCCGGCACCGCCAGCGGCTCCGGCACCGTCACCTTGGCGGGCACCGCCTCCGAAACCTTGGGCGAAGTGGTGGTCTGCACCGCCGGCACCGCCACCGCTGAAGCGCTGGCTGCGGCGGTTTGCACGCTGGGCTCCCGGGGCCGCGGGTCCAGCGCCACCGGCCCCCCGGCGGCCACCACCTCCGCATGGAACGGCGGCAGCAGCAAGGACGCCGGGATCAGCAGCTCCTGCCCGGCGTCGACATCGTTGTCCGGCAAGGCGTTGGCGGCGCGGATGGCCGTGTAGTTGGCGCCCCGGCCGGTAAAGCGCTCCGCCACCCTCCACAGCGTCTCGGCGGGCATGTCCCGGAAGCGCTGGACCCGATGCTTCCAACCCTGGGGATGGGCCCGATCCTGCGGGAAGAGCGCCTGCAAGACCTTCCGCCGGTACTCCTGGGACAGCAATTCCAGCGGCACCCGGTACGAGTGACCGGCGAGCAGACGAGTCTGACCGCCGTTGGCCTCGCGCACCGCCGGCGCCACGTCGTTGGTGCCGCTGACCCGCCGGCAGAGCGCTAGCAAGCCTTCCCCTCGCAAGGGTTGGACCTCCAGATAGACCTCGTTGTCGTCGGAGAGCACGGCCGCCTGGGATCCCTCCGCAGCAGTCAGGCGCACCCGCACCTCGTCTCCCCACGCCGGCAGGGCGGCGAAGAGCCCGAGCAGCGCCCACAGCCAGAGCGAATGCCCGGGCAGCTGCAGGCGACGGAGGGACGGCTTACGCAGCATCGGCCAGCGCAGGACGCACCTCCCATCCGACCTGAGTTTCGAAAGCGCGGGCGGCGCTCAAGAGCTCGGCCTCCCCGAAGCGCCGGCCCACCAGATGCAGCGAGCGCGGCAGCCCGGCGTCGTCGCTCCCCGCCGGCACCGCCACCGCCGGCAATCCGGCCAGGCTGGCGGGACAGGTGAAGCGGTCCGCGAGGTACATGGCCAACGGCTCATCGGTGCGCGAGCCCAGCGGAAAGGGCGCGGTGGCGGTGGTGGGAGAGACCAGAAAGTCCACCATCTCCAACGCCGCTTCCATCTGCTGCCGCAGCAGCGCCGCGACGCGCTGCGCTCGCTCGTAGTAGGCCTCCCGGTACCCCGCCGAGAGAGCAAAGGTGCCGAGTAGAATCCGTCGCTGCACTTCCCGCCCCAGGCCCTCGCTACGACTGCGCAGGTAGAGCTCTTCGAGAGATTCCCCCTGGCCGCCGCCAGCCTCCCGAGACTCAGGGCGGCGGCCGCCGTAGCGCACGCCATCGAAGCGCGCCAGATTGGAGCTGGCCTCGCTGTTGGCGAGCACGTGGTAGATCGCCAGGGCGGCGTTCACCGCCGGCACCGAGACGTCCACCACCTCGGCGCCCAGAGCCTCCAGCTGCGCCAGGTTGTGCCGCCAGATCTTCTCGCCCTGCGGGTCGAGAGGCTCCCCCGGGGTGCTAGCGGAGCCCTGCCCCGCCGTCCCCTGGCTCAGGGGCAGCTCCCGGATGACGCCGAAGCGCCGGCCGTCGATTCCGTCTTCCAATCCGCGCAAGAAGTCCTCTCCCGCTGAGCCCGTGGTCGAGCTCGGCGTCTCACTGCGGGCATCCCGATCATCCGGTCCCGCCATAACCTCCAGGGCCAGGGCCACATCGCGTACGCAGCGTCCCAGGGGGCCGACCTGATCCAGCGACGAGGCGAAGGCCACCAACCCCCACCGGGAAACCCGGCCATAGGTCGGCTTGAGACCCACCAGGCCGCACCAGGCGGCGGGCTGACGCACCGAACCGCCGGTGTCGCTACCCAACGCCAGGGGGACGCTTCCCGCTGCCACCGCCGCTGCCGAACCGCCGCTGGATCCTCCCGGCGAACGCTCCAGCGCCCACGGGTTGTGGGTCGGCCCATAGGCGGAATACTCGCAGGAGGAGCCCATCCCCAACTCGTCCAAATTGGTCTTGCCCAGCACCACGGCGCCGGCGTCCAGCAGACGTTCCACCGCCGCCGCATGGTTCGGAGCGGTATAGCCCTCGAGAATGCGCGAGGCGCAAGTCATGGGTGCATCCGCCAAGGCCAGGTTGTCTTTGATCGCCACCGGCACTCCCGCCAGCGGTCCGGGATCCTCCCCCGCCGCCAGCCGTCGGTCGAGCTCGTCCGCCCGCCGCAGGGCCCCTTCCGGATCCAGCCACAGGTAGGCGTGGATCCGCGGCTCCACCGCTTCGGTGCGGCGCAGGTGCGCTGCCACAACCTCCCGGGCACTGAGCGATCCGGAGCGCACGCGCCGGGCCAGCTCCTCCGCGGAGCATCGGAAGAGCTCAGTCATCCTGATCCTCTCCCCGGTCGGCGAACATCCTCGGCACCGCGACCTGGCCGTCCACCGCCGCCGGCGCATTGGCCAGCAGCAGCTCCCGGGGCAGACACGATCGGGGTTGATCGTCCAGCACCCACGGGTCATCGGCTTCCAGATCCTCCACCGGCGAATCCATGGGCGGCGGAGGCGGCGCGTCGTAGTCTTTCAGCAGGTCGATGTACTCCACGATGGTACCCAATTCCCGAGCCATGGCTTGCTCGTCCTGAGGGTCCAAACGGAGACGTGCCAAGGAGGCAACTTTCCTGACATCGTCGATAGTTAGAGCCATGACCCTAAAGTGAAATCTTAGCTCTCAAAGGGGGTTGCAAGCAAACGCAACGCCGCCCGCATCGCTGCAGGCGGCGTGAAAAGGGAGCGCGGAAGCGGGAAATCAGATCAGCGGAAGATGCCGGATTTCTTGCCGCCGCCGGACTCGGGCTCGTTGATCAAGCGCTGGTTGAGCTGGCGGATGCGCTCCATGAGCTTGTCGATCTTTTCCTGGGCCTCTTGCTTGAGGCGGCCGTAGTCGTTGCTCATGCGCTCCTGCTCTTCCTGCAGCGACTGGATCTGCTGGCGCAGGGCCTCCATCTGCTGGTCGCGGTCCGCGATGCGGCTGTTGAGCTGCTCGATGACCTCGTCCTTCTCGCCGAGGCGGATCTTGACCTTCTCCTCCTGCTCTTCGTACAGACGCCGGAACTCCTGGAGCTCCACGATTTGCGAGAAGTCAGACGTTGCCATTTCGCCTCCCTGTTCTTCGATCTTGGGGAACATCTTGCGCAGCTTGAGGGAAAGATCCTCGGGGTCCGGCGACTCTTTCATCGCCTCCTCGAGGGTGATGGTGCCGTAGGCCAGCAGCGCGATGAGGCTCTGGTTCATCGACTGCATGCGGTAGTAGCCGACGGACGACTCCAGCTCTTCGTGGATCTGAGAGGTCTCCCCCTTTTCCACCATGCGGCAGATCTTGGGCGAGGCCTTCATGATCTCCAGCGCCGCCACCCGGCCGCCGTCGGCGCGGGTCACCAACTTCATGGACACCACGCCCTTGAGCACCTGGGCCAGCTGCGCTCGCACCTGCCCCTGCTGATCCGCCGGGAAGCTGTCCAGAATGCGGTCGATGGTCTGGGGAGCGCTGTTGGTGTGCAGGGTGGAGAACACCAGATGCCCCGTCTCCGCCGCGGTGATCACCGTCGCTACGGTCTCTGCGTCACGCATCTCGCCGACCATGATCACATCCGGATCCTGGCGCATGGCGTTACGCAACGCCTCCTTGAAGCTGGTGGTGTCGGTCCCCACCTCGCGCTGGGAGATGGTGGCGATGCCGTCGGTGAACAGGAACTCCATCGGGTCTTCGATGGTGATGACGTGCTTCGGCTGATGGCTCGAAATGTGCTTGATCAGGGCGGCCAGGGTGGTCGACTTGCCGCTGCCGGTGGGGCCGGTGACCAACACCAAGCCCATGGGGACCTTGCAGAAATCGATCAGACTGTCCGGCAGATCCAGATCCTCGACGGTGAGGATGTCGTAGGGCACGCGCCGGAAGGAGGCGGCGAGGGTGCCGCGCTGCATGTAGAGATTGCCGCGGAATCGCGCCAGGCCCGAGACCCCGTAACCGAGATCGATGGACATATTCTCTTCCAGCCGGCTCTTCTGCACCGGGGTGAGGATGCGCAGCAGCATCTCCTCGATGTCGTCGGGCTTGAGGGGATCCAGGTCGATGGGGATGATCTTGCCGTTGATGCGCAGCAGTGGCGGACGGGTCGGCTTCAGATGAAGGTCCGAAGCCCCCTTCTTGGTCATGAACTTCAGTAGCGCGTCAAGATCCATACCCGTAATCTCTCATCCGTCTTCGTTGCCCGACTTGCTAAAACAACGGATCTTTTGCCGGTGCGGTCCGCCAAAGATACACCATTTCACCGCCGACGCACACCGTTCGGGAAGATCGGCAGCATCCTAGCTCGAATCCGCCCCGCTCCTAGTATTGGGGCCTCGGCATTGCTAGCAGCCCGTGGCAAAAGTCACCGCGGGCTGGGACGCTGGAATCAGAGGTATTTGCGCATCAGACCCACCACCACGCCTTGGATGGTGAGATCCCGGGCGGCGACCCAGATCGGATCCATGGCGGGATTGGAGGGCTGCAGGCGGATCTTGTCGCCTTCGGGGTAGAAGCGCTTGAGGGTCGCCTCGTCGTTGACCAGAGCCACGACCATCTCCCCCGCCTCGGCCTTCTCCCGCCGCAGCACCACCACCAGGTCACCGTCGTGAATACCCTCGGCGATCATCGAGTCGCCGACCACCTGCAGCACGTAATGATCGCCGGTGCGGCGGCTCAGGAGATGGTGCGGAACCTCCAGCCGCTCGTTGCCGGACATCGCCTCGATGGGGCGGCCGGCGGCGATGCGGCCCAGAAAGGGAAGGTCCGGCGCCTCGTCCTCCGACGGCTCCTCCACCAGCTGGATGCCGCGCTTCTGATTCCAGTCACGGGTCAGATAGCCTTTTTGCTCCAGCAGCTTCAGATGCTTGTAAACGGTGCCGTAGGACGAGTAGCCGAAGTGCTCACAAATCTCGCGGTGAGTGGGGGCGATGCCCTTGCGACCCTGGAAGTCTTCGATAAACTCCAGGATCGCCTTCTGGCGCTCGGTCAGGTAGCGGGCTTGCTTCTTGGCCATGGCTGCATGGTAGGCGGTAAAAGAGCGTAAGTCAAGAGCCCCGCCGGGATCTCGAAGGCCCCGGCCAGATCCTCGGATGGGGCGTGCCGGCGGTTGACACCCCTGCTAGCCGCCAATAGACTGCCGGCTAGCGGCCGTCGCACCGGCCCCTCCCACTATGAGTACTGTCGCTTCTCCTCTAGTCCAGAATCTTTCCGTCGAACGGCATCGACTGGCCAACGGGCTGCAGGTCGTGCTGCACCGGGACACCACCCTGCCCCTGGTGACCCTCAACCTCTGGTACCACGTGGGCTCGAAGAACGAGCGCCCGGGACGCACCGGCTTCGCCCATCTCTTCGAGCACATGCTCTTCCAGGGCAGCGAGCACGTCGGCACCAACGATCACTTCCGCTACATCCAGCAGGTGGGCGGGCTGGTCAACGGCTCCACCTGGTACGACCGCACCAATTACTACGAAACGCTGCCCTCCCACTTCCTGCGCCTGGGGCTGTGGCTGGAGTCGGACCGCATGGGCTTCCTGCTCCCCGCCATCACCCCGGAGAAGCTGGAGAATCAGCGCAGCGTGGTGATGAACGAGCGACGCCAGCGCATCGACAACCGGCCCTACGGCATCGCCCACGAACGGCTCCACGAGCTCCTCTACCCCAAGGACCACCCCTACCATTGGCCGGTCATCGGCTATATGGACGACATCGCCGCCGCCACCCTCGAGGATGTCCAGAGCTTCTTCCGCACCTACTACGCTCCCAACAATGCGGTGCTCACCCTCGCCGGCGATTTCGATCCGGACGCCGCGCTGATGGAGGTGGAGCACTTCTTCGGCGGCATTCCGCGGGGCCCCGAGCCGCCGCCGGTGAAGACCTCGCCGTCACCCCAGAACGGCCAACAGCGCCAGCGCATCGAAGACGACGTGCGGCTGCCGCGGGTCTATCTGGGCCATCGGGTACCAGCTTATGGCGAGCGCGATTGGTACGCCGCCGACCTTCTGACCTCGGCGCTGGCCCAGGGCAAAGCCAGCCTGCTCTACGAGGATCTGGTCTACCGCCGCCAGCTGGCTCAGGACGTAGGAGCCTACGTGCTGCCCACGGAGATCGCCGCCACCTGCTACCTGGTCGCCACCTGCAAACCGGGAGTCGAGCCGGAAGCCCTGGAAGAGGCTCTGGCGGAGCACCTGCAACGCCTCTCGTCGGAGGCCGTGAGCGCAGCCACTCTGGAGCGCTGCCGCAACCACAAGCTCACCGGCTATTACCGCGAGCTGCAGGCCCTGGACGGCCGGGCGGATCGGCTCTCCGAGCTCACCACCTACTTCGACGACCCGGAGCTGTTGCGGGAGGAGCCGGAACGCTACCTCCAGCTCGAGGCCGAGGACCTGCAGAGTTTCGCCAGCCGCTATCTGCAGCCGGAGCAGCGGGTGGTTTTGACCTTCGTTCCCTCCGATTGACGTACCCGAAACCTGACGAACCCGACGACGGAGCAACTCGCCCACCCAATCTGCCAGTAGATCGAGATTTCCTTGACCGATGAGCCCATCATGACCGCCGCCGGCCGCCCCGTAGACCGTTCCCAGCCCCCGGGACCCGGACCGGTGCGCCCCTTCTCCTTCCCCCCGTTCCAGCACCGGGAGCTGAGCTGCGGCATCCAGGTGCTGCTGGCCCGCCTGCCGCGGGTCCCCATGGTCACCCTGGAGCTCTACATTCCCGCCGGCGGCCAGTACGACCCTGCCGAGCTGCCGGGGCTAGCCACCCTCACCGCCGGCATGCTGGACGAGGGCACCCGCCAGCGGAGCGCCACCGAGATCGCCGCGCTGGTGGAACAGCTGGGCGGCAGCCTGATCACCGGCGCCGGCTGGAACGCCATCTACGCCAGCACCTCGGCGCTGGCCAAGGATCTGCCCACGGCGGTGGACCTGGCGGCGGAGCTGGTCCTCGAACCGAGTTTTCCCGCCGACGAGCTGGAGCGCCTGCGCCGGCAGCGGCTGGGAGATCTGCTGCAGCGCCGCAACGACCCCTCGTCCCTCGCCCAGGAGCGCTTCTCCGCCGCCATCTACGGAGACTCGCCCTACGGACGATCGCTGATCGGTGACGAGACCTCGGCCCAGGCCATCACCGGCGGCGACGTGCGCGGGTTTTACAGCCGCCACGTCACCGCCCCCGGCACCGCCATCGTTGCGGTGGGCGATCTCGATCCCGACGCCTTGGTGGAGCACCTGGAGAGCGCTTTCCGCAGCATGCCGCGGCACCAGCCACCCCCCATGCCGGAGATCGGGCCCCGCTCTCTGGACGGCGTCGAGATCCACCTGGTACACCGCCCCCAAGCGGCCCAGACCGAGATGCGGGTAGGCCACGTCGGCATCTCCCGCACCCACCCCGAATATCTCCGTCTGCAGGTGCTCAACGCCATTCTCGGCGGCAAGTTCACCAGCCGCATCAACCTCAACCTGCGCGAGCGCCACGGCTACACATACGGCGCCCACAGCCGCTTCATCGGCCGCTTCGGCCCCGGCCCCTTCCAGGTCTCCTCGGCGGTGGAAACCGAGGTTGCCGGCGCGGCGGTGCGGGAGACCCTGGGCGAGATCCGGCGTATTCAGGAAGATCTGGTCAGCGAGGAAGAGCTGGCGGACACCCAGAGCTATCTTCGCGGCGCCTTCGTCGGCCAGCTCCAGACCATCGACGAGCTCTCCGCCCGCCTCAGCGCCCTGGCCCTCTATGGCCTTCCCGCCGATTATTACGAGCGCTATCTGCGGGAGATCGAGACCACCACCCGCGAGGATCTCCTCACCCTCGCCCGCCAATACCTCCAGCCCGAGCGCGCCGTGGTGGTGCTGGTTGGGCCTCGGGAAGCGCTGGAGCCGCAGGTGGAAGGCTTGGGGGAGGTCTTCGTCCACGAGCCCCCGCCGAAGGTCTCAAACGGGGGCTAGCCCCCCACCCCCCGACGCTAGAGCGTCCCCCGGTTGCTCCGACGCTGGAGCGTCGGAGCCAGCCCAACTGTGGATTTTCCCCTGGGAGCACCAGCTTGTAGCCGGCTCCGGGGCGGGTGCGGGCGGCGTCCTCCCGACGGGAGGCCGCTGTAGAGTAGCGAGGGGTTTCAACCCCTCGTGGGGCCGCTGGGATAGCCCCCCCACCTCAGCGCAGGGAAGCGTTGAGGTTTCCGTCCTCGTCCACCTGGAGTATCAGACGGCGTTCGCTGCCAGCGGGGAAGTTGGCGTCCAGCTGCTCGACCTCGGTGGGACGGTTGCGGGCGCCGGAAACGTAGACTTTGAGGGAGTTGGTCCCGGTATCCACCTTGAAGCTACGCTCCAGGTGGCCGGTGTAGCTTTTGGAACGGCTGAAGAAGCCACCGGACTTCTCGGTGAAGCGGAAGCTCTCCCGCATCAGCTGATCCTCGTTGATGTAGATCAGCAGCACGCCCTTGGGTAGGTCGGAGATCAGCTCTACCCACAGGGTCGCGTGATTCACCGCCGGCCGGGACGGCGGCGGAGGGAGCTGAGCGGTGGTGGTGACGGGCTCCGTCGACTGGGGCTCGGGGGGAGGAGGCGGCGGTGGGGGCGGCGGGGCGACCCGGCGAGTCGTCGGCTCCGGCTGGGACACACTCAGCTCCGGCTGCACCGCCGCCAGCACGTCGTAGGCCTCGGCGCGGGAGGGGTCCGCCTCCAACACCGCCTGCGCTGCGCGGAAAGCATCACCGTACCGCTCTTCATCCAAAGCCGCTCGGGCTTCCTCGAGGCGATCCATCACCAGGCTCTGGCGAGTCTGGGAAATATGCAACGCCAGGCGCCGCTGGTCTGCCTCTTCCCGCTGCCGTGCGCTCACTTCCAGGACGCCGGTCAAGGACTCCAGCTCCGTGGCCCGGAGCGCCGCCCGATCCCGGTTCTCCTCCGCCAGCAGGTCGCGGTACTCACCGCGCACCACGTTGCGCCGCTGCTCCGCCAGCTCCGCGGCCTCGGCGAAACGCTCCTCCGCCTCGTCCACGCGATCCTGCTGGAGCAACGCCGCGCCCTCCGCCATCAGCTGCTCGAGGGTCTGCTCGGCCTGGCTCCGCTGAGCGGCATAGGCTTCCTCGGGATCCGGACCACCGCCGCGCAAACCGTTGATCACCAGCACCAACAAAATCACCGCTACCACCGCCACCGCACCGGCCAGCAAGAGCGAGCGCCGGCCGCCGAGGCCACCGGGCAGCGACGCGGTGGCGGAGACCGGGGGGGCGTTGGCCGGGGGAGCGGTGCCGGAATCGTCGAAGTCGTCCTCTTTGCTCCCACCGAAGGCCCGGGGGGAGGAGGAAGGATCCGAAATGGACCGCAGAATCTCGTCTGCCGCGCTGGAAGGCGCCGAGCTGGATGCCCCCGCACTGGATGCTCCAGCCCGCCGGGACGAAGGGCTCTTGCCCGCCCCGTCAATGGCCGGTGGCGGAGGCAGGTCCGGCAACGCCGGCGGCTCGAGGCTGTCGGGATCCGCTGCCGGCAGGATGTCGGTGCCGGACACGGCGACGTCGGGCTGCCCGTCGGAAGACCCGCTCTCGGAAGGCCCGACCTCAGAAGACTCGGCTTCAGAAGACTCGGCTTCAGAAGACCCGGCCTCAGAAGGTCTGGTGTCGGAAGTGCCCGGGGGATCCGGCGGCGGGGGCGAGACCTCCGGCAATTCGAAGTTCTCCGGCGGCGCCGAGATCACCGACGCCATGGTCTCCGCCATCAAATCCTGAGTCTGCTCCCCGACCCCGGTCTTCACCGTGACGGGCAACACTCGGCGCAAGTCCTCCCCCAGCTCGCCGGCTCTCTGATAGCGGTCGCTCGGCGCCTTTGCCATGGCCCGCTCGAGCACCGAACGAAGCCCCGGCAGCAGCGCGCCGATGTACCGCTCCGGCGGCTCGAAGGCCTCGTTGACGATTCGGTACGTGACCGCCGTCAGGTTGTCTCCGGGGAACGGCTTGCGGCGGGTGAGCATCTCGTAGAGCACCACGCCGAGGGAGAAGATGTCCGCGTGGTGCCCCACCTCCTCGCCCCGCACCTGCTCCGGCGCCATGTAGTTGGGGGTACCCAACATCTGCCCCGCCTGGGTCAGATTGGAGGTGTTGAGCAGGGCGATGCCGAAATCGGTGATCTTCACCTCGTTGTCGGCGGTGAGCAGGATGTTGGCGGGCTTGATGTCGCGGTGCACCACGCCCTTGGAATGAGCGTAATCCAGGGCGCTGGCAATCTGGCCGATGATCTCGGAGGTGAACTCCAGGGCCGGCTGCCCGGAACGGTGCAGGAGCTGCTTGAGATTGGTGCCCCGGACGTACTCCATGGCGATGAAGACGTCGCCACCGTCCGCCGGCACCACGATGTCGTGGATGGTGACGATGTTGGGATGGTTGAGAATCCCGCAGCTCTGGGCCTCGCGCAGGAAGCGAGCCTGGAATTGCTCCAGCTCGTCGTCCGCCACATTGTGGGTGGCGTGGAAGGTCTTGAGCGCCACGAGCCGGCCAATGAGCGGATCCCGGGCGAGGTACACCACGCCCATGGAGCCCTTGCCCAGCTCCTCCATCACTTCGTAACGCCCCAATTTGCTGGGGATGC